>JADGBZ010000095.1 GCA_015231175.1 Magnetococcales bacterium
GCGTTGTACTGAATGCGCTTCAGGAAGGCATCCACCTTCTGAACCTGCATCTCGACGATATAGGAGACGCCTCGATGATCGGTGCAGCGCACATCCAACACCGAATATTTGAGATCCTTGATCCTGGGTGCCAGAAATGGATCGAGGATGGTCAGGTGGGCAATGCGTCGGTCTTCCGCCAACCCAAGCAGGCTTTCCAGAAAACTGATGAGAATATCCTTGGTATCCTCGCTGCCGAAGATCTTTTTGAAGGCAAAGTCGATTCTTGGATCGATAAATTTCATGGCGGACCTGCGCACATCATATGGTTCATCCCACCACCATGATATCCGAAGCCAAGCCTCCGGTCATGCATGAACGCCTCGCTCTGTTGTCACTGACGCAGTTTCACCGCATCTTGCCAGCCAAGGAGACGTCCACGTTTGCGTTATCGTTTGTTGCGACTTCATCTTCGACCGCCTCGGCGGGGCGTAATCGTTCAGAGACCCCTGGACCTGGAAGCCCTGGGATGCGCCATCTATTTAGATGAACACACCTCGATGAAAAAGGTGGGGTCCGCGCTTGATGCACTTGGTGTTGAGATTAAAGGGCGTATTGGACAATAAAACGGACCGCGCGAGAAAGGAGCGAGGCAGTCAACGAAAAGAGATCACCTCCCACCCCCGGGCCAGGGCATGCTGGTACAAGACCGGATCTGGATCTACGGCCACGGGGTGGGACACAGCCTCCAGCATCGGCAGGTCGTTGCGTGAATCACTGTAAAACAAAGCCCTCTCCAGGGAGTGGGGCTTATCTTTGAGCCACTGACGAAGCCGAACCACCTTTCCCTCCTGAAAACAGGGAACGCCCAACGGACGGCCCGTGAAGACATCATCAACCATTTCCAGATCCGTGGCCAGCAGGTGCTCCACCCCAAACGCCGCAGCAATCGGTGCGGTGACAAACCGATTGGTTGCCGTAACAATCACCACCGTATCCCCTTCCCTTTGGTGACGTTCGATGCGCTCCCGACCTCGTGGCAGCATGATGGGCCGGATCATCCGTTCCATGAACTCCCCCCGCCACCTCTCCAGGACCGCCAACCGATGCCGGGTCAAAATTCCCAGTTGGAACGCCAGATAGGCCTCCATATCCAGGACTCCCTGGGCATAATCCTGATAGAACTTCAGATTCGTCGTCTCGTAGGACTCCCCATCCACAATACCTTGCTCCACCAGAAACCGACCCCAGAGATAGTCGCTGTCTCCGCCCAGGAGGGTGTTGTCCAGATCGAAAAGGGCTAGATGCATGCAAATACCTTTAGATTTCGGAAGAGCTGCATTTCAACTTCTCAATGACAGGCAGCCTGATGCCATGGTTCGGGATGCTCAAATATTTTGCATTGACCCACATGAATGGCTGAATGAAAGGGCCAACCAAAAACAGAAAAAGCACCGTCGTCACTCCCATGGGCCCACCAAGAATCCAACCCGAGCTGAAAAGTGCAATTTCCAGCGTCATCTTTCCACGAAAGAAACTCCATCCCCATTTTTCGATCATCGTGATGGCTACAAGGTCCATGATGCGAATGCCAATACCACTCATGATGATCAAGGATGATGCGTAGGCACAGGTCAAAAGCGAGACGATATCGAGTAGAACAGCACTCAAATTGAGGGTATGATTGAAAAATTTGACATATATGACAGGCATGGCACTGATCGTGTATTGCTGCAATTCAACAGCATTCCAAAAATCGAGCAAAAACCCGACCGCAGCCGTACTGACAAAAGGTGTCAGTGGTGGCAGCTTGCGATTCCAGATCATCCACCATGACAGGAAAAAAATGGCGACCAGCGACGAACAAACGCCAAGACCAACGCCAAGATGCGCGTTCATCCCTATGACGAGCACGTCGAGCGGATCCGTGCCCAGTTTAGCGTCGATAAATCCTTTTGCCCCAAGGGAAAAAATAAAAATACCCGAGCAATATAGAAAAACCTGATAACGGCGCCAATCCAAGGGTTCGTTCAGGTAATCTTTAAGCAGGCTCATGCCAAATTCCTCCTTCAACAGTGTCAACAAACCATCGTGCGGATACCTTGAAAGCTACCCACCCTCTCCCAAAACCACCCCCATGGCAAGAAATTTTTCCCGACGCTCTCGGACAAGAATCTCCGGGGTGACGGAGCGCAACTCCCGAAGATGAACGAGCAAATGCTCACGGAGGGCCATCCCGGCAGCCTGGGAATCCCGGTGGGCTCCACCAACGGGTTCCGGAATGATGCCATCGATCACATGGAGGGCAAAGATTTCATCTGCGGTGAGGCGTAAGGCCTCGGCAGCCAGCTCCGCCTTGGCGGCATCCTTCCAAAGGATCGAGGCGCACCCTTCGGGAGAGATCACTGAATAAACAGCATGTTGCATCATGAGGACGCGGTTGGCCACACCCAGGGCCAGGGCTCCGCCCGATCCCCCCTCTCCGATCACCACGGCAATCGTGGGGGTTTGCAGGCGCATCATCTCCTTGAGACTGTCGGCAATGGCCTGGGCTTGGCCCCGCTCCTCGGCCCCCCTGCCGGGATAGGCGCCAGGGGTATCGATCAGGGTGATCACCGGAAGATGAAATTTTTCTGCCAATTTCATCAGCCGCAAGGCTTTGCGATACCCTTCCGGGCCCGGCATGCCAAAATTGTGGGCCAACTTTTCCCGGGTGCCGCGCCCCTTCTCCTGGCCGATCACCATGACGCTCATGCCATCCAATTCGGCAAAACCACCCATGATGGCCCGGTCGTCGGAAAATTTTCGATCCCCATGCAGCTCCGTAAAGCCGGTAAAAACCGTCCCCAGATAGTCGCTCGTATAGGGGCGGTCGGGATGCCGGGAGAGAAGCGTCTTTTGCCATGGGGTCAAACGGCTGAAAATTTCTTCGGTCAAACCACGCACCTTCTCGTCCAGACTGGCTATATCGGACGCCAGATCCAGGTCCGATGTGGTGGCCAGATGGCGCAACTCCTCCACCTTGACCATCAATTCTCCGATGGGCTTTTCAAAATCGAGATAGGTTGGCGCCATGTCTACTCTCCATCCTGGCGCTCTCCGCCCAGGGTGAAACTCACCGACCGCACACCAAACAGGGTCTGCATGTCGTTGAGCAAACGGGTATTGGGTCGCACCGTACAACCCTCGCCGGAGAGGAGGGTAGCGTTGGCATGCGCCAGCCGCAAGGCAAGGCGCACCCGGCACGATGGGCCGCGATGTTCATGCAACAAAGCTTCCAAACGCTCCAGGACATCATCCGAAAGAGTGGTCATGTCAGCCTCGACGCGCAATTCGCGACAAACTTCCTGCCGATAGGCATCCAGGGTGCGTAAACGCTCGACCACCATTTTGGGCTCTTCCTCGCTGGTGTCGACCGTCCCTTCTGCAACCACCGGTTCCTCACCATCCAAGCATGCACTTGACGCCTGATAGACCTCTGGAAAGACGACGATTTCCAGTTGTCCATACATATCTTCCAGGGTCAAAAAAGCCATGCGATCTCCCTTGCGGGTGCGATGGATTTTGCGTTCAGCCACCAAACCGGCCAGCTTCAGCGTCGGTCCTCTTTCACCTGCGCCCTTCGATCTCCACCCACCGGAAGTTGGGACACTCTCGCGATCAAACGAACCCTCGATCTCCTCCCCTGCGCCAAATCGTTCGCGCACAGAGAGAGTGGTCTCCAAACCATAGGAGGAGAACTCTTCGGCATGTTTCTGGAGGGGGTGACCCGTCAGAAAAAATCCGAGGGCCTCCTTTTCAAAGGTCAGCAGTTGGCCGGGGTCGGGTTCCGGGGTTTCCGGCAGAGGGGGGGCTGCGCCAACCCCGCCGTTCTCCTCCTCCAGGGAGCTGAAAAGATCGCGATAACCCAATGCAGCGTCAGCCTGTTTGCGCGCCCCAAGGCTCATGGTTTCGGCCAGACCTCGGAGCAGTGCGTTGCGATTTCCGTGCAAAGTGTCAAACGCCCCGGCCTTGATCAATTGTTCCAGCATGCGCTTGTTCAGAATGCCGGACCCCAGGCGACAGCAGAGCTCGTAGAGGGAGCGAAATCTGCCATCCCGATCCCGAATGTCCAGCATGGCTTTGACGCTTCCCTCCCCCACACTCTTGACCGCTGTCAGGGCATACCGGATTCCATCCCCCTCCACCAGAAAGACCTCTCGGGAACGGTTGATATCGGGGGGATAAACCGGCACCTGCATGTCCCGGCACTCCCGGACGAAATGCATCAACTTGTCGGTGAATTGCATTTCGCAGGTCATGGTAGCTGCCAGGAAGGCCACCTTGTAATGGGTTTTCAGCCAGGCCGTTTGGTAGGAGATCAAGGCATAGGCTGCCGAATGGGATTTGTTGAACCCATAGCCGGCAAATTTTTCCATCAGGTCAAAAATAAATTCGGACTTTTTATCGGGGATATTGTTGTTCCGGGCCCCATCCACGAACGTTGCCCGTTGTGAGGCCATCTCTTCGGCCTTTTTTTTCCCCATGGCGCGACGGAGCAGATCCGCCCCACCCAGGGTATAGCCGGCGAGAACCTGGGCAATTTTCATCACCTGTTCCTGGTAGAGGATGACGCCGTAGGTTTCGCGTAAAATCGGCTCCAGTTGTGGCAGGGGATAGCTGACGGCAATTTGTCCGTGCTTGCGTTTGATAAAGTCGTCCACCATGCCTGAACCCAGTGGTCCGGGGCGGTAGAGGGCCACGAGGGCGATGACATCTTCCAGGGTATCCGGAGCGAGTTTTTTGAGAATCTCCCGCATGCCCGAAGATTCCAATTGAAACACACCCCGTGTCCGCCCCTCCTTCAGCAGGGCAAAAACGCTCTCATCCGCCAGATCGATCTGGTTGATGTTGATGGGTGATTCGCCCTGTTTTGCCCGGTCGGCATTCACCATATCCAAGGTAGCCTGAATCACGGTCAGGGTTTTCAAGCCGAGAAAGTCGAATTTGACCAGGCCAGCCTTTTCCACATCCCCCATGTTGAATTGGGTGACCGGCATGGGAGAACGGGGATCCCGATAGAGCGGAACCGTATCGGTCAGGGAGCCGTTGGCGATCACCACACCGGCGGCATGGGTTCCGGCTGAGCGGGGCAACCCCTCCAAGGCCAGACAGAGACCCATGAGTTCCTGGACTTCCGGTTCATCGGCCAGCAATTTTTGCAGACGCTCTTCCTGTTGCAGGGCGGTTTCGAGGCTGATGCCCAGGACGTTGGGAATCAGTTTGGCAATGGCGTCCACGCGGCCATAGGGAAACTCCAGCACCCGTCCCACATCGCGGATCACTGCCCGCGCCTGCAACGAGCCAAAGGTGATGATTTGCGCCACGCGCTCCGGTCCATAGCGTTCCTGAACGTAATGGATCACCTTTTCCCGCAGGTCCATGCAAAAATCCACGTCAAAGTCGGGCATGGAGACCCGCTCTGGATTGAGAAACCGTTCAAACAGGAGTTGATAACGAATCGGATCCAGATCGGTGATATCCAGCGCCCAGGCCACCACCGAGCCCGCTCCGGAGCCACGACCGGGACCGACGGGAATTTTTTCCCGCTTGGCCCAACGGATAAAATCGGACACGATCAAAAAATAACCCGGAAAACCCATCTGGACGATGACATCGATTTCATAATCCAGGCGCTTTTTGTAGAGGGACTCCTGTTCCTTCTGTTGCTCGGCGGCAAGATGCGGGAAGACCTCGTTTTGCAGCCGTTTTTGCAGGCCCGTTTCCGCCTCCTGCTGGAGTAGGGTGGTCAGATCTTCCCCTTCCGGTACAGGAAAATCGGGGAGCATGGGTCGCCCCAGCTCAAGACGGGTATTGCAGCGGCGCGCAATCTGGATGGTGTTGGTGATGGCTTCGGGCACGTCGGCAAAACGCCGGATCATCTCTTCGGGCGGCACGAAGTGATGTTGGGCATTGAAGCGGATGCGGTTTTCTTCGCTCAGGGTGTGTCCCAACCCGATGCAGAGGAGCGCGTCCTGGGCTGGTTGATCGGCTGGGTTGAGAAAGTGGACATCGTTGGTCGCCACCAGAGGGAGGTTTAACTCCTGAGCCAGATCCATGGTTTGACGATTGATCTCCTCTTCCTCCGGCAAGCCGTGGCGTTGCAGCTCCAGATAGAAATTGGGAACTCCTGCACCATCGTCGAACAGCATCGCCAGGGCTGTGGCAGCCTTCCGCGCTTCCTGGGTTCGTCCGGCGCCCAGGTGGCGTCCCACCGCCCCTTTCGCCGCCCCGGAAAGGGCGAGCAAACCCCGCCCATGTCGCGCCAAAGTGTCCATGTCCACCCGGGGTTTGCCATGACTTCCCTCCAGATGTCCCACCGACAGAATGCGCAGCAGGTTGCGCCAACCCTCCTGGTTGCGGCTCAACAGGATCAGTTGATCCCGGATTTCCCGATCCTGTCTTTCCGTCCGATCCAGGCGATTGGGGACCACGTAGATCTGGGCACCCAAAAGGGGTTTGATGCCGGCTTTCAAACATTGGGTATAGAACGGGATAGCGGCAAACAGATTCCCTTGATCGGTCAAGGCCACCGCCGGCATTTTCAGCTCTTGCACCCGGGCGATCAACCTCTCCACCCGGACTGTGGAGGTCAGCAGGGAAAAGGCGGTATGGAGATGGAGATGGACAAAAGCGGGCTCTTGCATGGCAGACTGGCGGGAACCACCACCCACGGAATCATTTTTTCCTGAACATGCTTGTTCAGGAACACTCCCGGCAGGCCCCAACCCCGCACCCATGCGGTTTGTTGCGAAACAATTGACAGCCGGACCCCGCAGGATGACACGGGTTGCCCCGGCAGGTAAAGCTGGCGCAAACAAGCCCGCAGGATGGACGCCTGCGGGCTTTTCGGATGAAAACCCGGTCAGAACGGCGCGGGACGGTGTGGTGAGGCCCCATGCGGCCCGGTTCAGGAGGTTATTCGATGAAGCTTTTCAATTTACTGGTGATCTCATCAAAGCTTTTCTCGACACCGATCATCACCTTCAGATCGTCCGGTCCCCTGTCGTTATTGAATGCCTTGACAGGAAAAACGCTTGAGCTTACCCGCGCCGCGATAAAATACGCGGTTCCACTGCTCTTGGCGGAACTGGTGGTATCAGGCTGTTCAGCTTCGCCACTCTTGGCAGGGTCGTCTGGTGTTGTCGTCTTGGCGGGGGTATCGGATTTTTGCGCTGAACCACCGGCACTCGGAAACCTGGCAAAAAACAGGGTTTGGACTCTGATGGATCTGTCGAGCCTCTGATCATAGGCCGGCCCAATTTCGAGTCTGTAGGAGTTTGCATCCGCCGTTTTCCCTCCCTGTTCAATACCAATGCCCAGGAATTCATGTTTAAGGAAATGATTGTCGACCCGTTGTTCCTGTGATATATAGGCGGCGCTTCTGAAATGGACATACATATCTCTCGCTTTACCACCCTCACCTTTAAAATGAGAAAGGAATGATAAGGAGGGAGATACCATTTGGGCACTCTGGATGATGTCAAATGCATTTGCCTTGGGAGAGTTGGCTGAGGGCTGCACAACGTTCTCTTTTTCAAAGGCGATTGCGGTTGTCATGACCGGGTTCGTAAGCCCGGGAATACCGATATCACCCTTGACCGGTTCCCACTCCTTGCTGAGCCGGGCAAAAAACCCCTTGCTGGACCAAGCACTCCCATTGTTTTCCGTGCCAGGCGTGGTCTGAACACTCTTGGCGCTGTATGTTGAGCCTTCCAATCCAACCTGCAACCTTATGTCGTACCTTCCTGATGTGGACGGTTTGTTTTCCTTTGTGGGTTTTTCCCCGTCTGTCCCAGTTTCTGGCGTAGCGGCACTCCCTGTTGCCGGTGTGGTGGTGGCGGAGGTTCTCTTGTCAGCAGCCCCTCCGTCTTGAGTCCAGACCAGAGCTGTCAACATCGCTACACAAAAAAGCAACGACTTTCCGCGTTTCATGATCCCTCCATGGATGCAATGGTCCGTAGGTTATCCGGGTATGGTGCGACTCTGTTGGCGCACCAACCCCCCGCTGCGCCAACAGCGACCCGGGCATGCTAAGGAGTCTATCATGGTCATGAAGTTGATTTCAAGAGTCATTGTCAAGCCTGCTTGTATCATGGCGCGAGCTTTATCGTAAAAAATTAATTATTAATTTCAATAATTTAATGTTGAAACCACTCGCGATAACAGTTTATAACTTAATCATCTTACAGTTATTCTGCCAAACCTGATATGGTTTAAAAAATAATATAACTAATATAATTAGAGGCAGCCCGCCATCGGATACGACTCAGGCACTGCAAACTTACCAGACTCTCGGGGTGAAATCGTCGGTATTGGCCAGGGTAACGGTCTCCCCGGACTGAACGACGACAAACAACCCCTGCCTGATGGCAAAACGGTCGGCTTCCTCGTCGATGACGATGGCGGCCACGGCCCCCATGACACGCTTGTGGGCGTAGTCCGGGAAAAACTCCTTGAATTCGGACAACCGTTCCAGATGGTCCCGCACATCCTCAATTTTCAGTCTGCTCTTCACCTCAACCAAAACGGCCACTGTGGTGTCCAGCACCAACAAGTCAATCTCCATATGACGGTTTCCAGGTAACCTGGCTCGCATCCGGGGGGCCACTGCCCGCACATCAATTCCCCGCTTGGCAAACATCGCTTCGCAAGCCGGGGCAACCAACCCTTCCACAAACTGACCCCACCGGCTTGTCAGGTTGCCCACCCGCTTGGCCAGATCCTTCACGATCCGATCAGTTTCCTGCATCTTTCGATCAGTTTCCTGCATTTGTTTGGCTGTTTCGTGAACCACTTTCCAGACATCATCCAAGGTCACGGCGTTGGACATGCGGTTTCTCCCAAGCGTTGACGATCACTTCCACGGAAAGCATATCTGAAATCGTGTTCCGGTGTGACAGAAAAAGCCCGCAAGGCTGTTTCTTGCGGGCTTCTTGGATTTTCCCGAGTCTCTTTTGACAATTGACCTGGTGCGGATGGCCGGACTCGAACCGGCACGGCTTGCGCCACTGCCCCCTCAAGACAGCGTGTCTACCAGTTTCACCACATCCGCACAATCGGCGAGTGGGGGAGAAAAAATCATCCAGCGCTCGCGACGGGTGGCAAGGTAGCAAAGAGCTGTCCGCATGGCAACGGTTTTCTTTTGCCCGGCAGGCAAGCTAAAATGAAAGGATGGAGAGACGATACGATTCACGACCCATTGGAGTGTTCGATTCGGGCGTTGGGGGGCTCACCGTTTTCAAGGCGGTAGCCCGCCGTTTTCCCGACGAAAATCTGGTCTATCTGGGTGACACGGCGCGTGTTCCCTATGGTTCCAAATCCCCGCGCACGGTTGAGCGTTACACCCTTCAGGTGGGGGCCTTTCTGCAACGCCGGGGTGTCAAAGGGATTGTGGTGGCCTGCAACACGGCCTCCGCATTGGGCCTTGATGCCTTGCGGGCGCGTGTTCCCCTGCCCATTCTGGGGGTGATCCAACCGGGGTGCCGCATGGCTGTTGCGACTACCCGCCTGGGTCGGGTGGGGGTCATTGGCACCCGATCCACCATGGCCAGTGGGGCCTATCCACAAACTCTCTCTCTCCTCGATCCGGGTATCTATACCGTCTGCGCCCCCTGTCCTTTGTTCGTCCCCCTGGTCGAGGAGGGGTGGATCGTTCACCCGGCCACCCGTCTGATCGTCGCCGAGAGTCTGGCGTCACTCCATACGGAAAACATCGACACCTTGATCCTGGGGTGTACCCACTACCCGCTTCTGAGACAGATCATTCAGGAGGTGATGGGGCCAAACGTCCACCTGATCGACTCGGCGGCGGCAGTGGCCCGCGAGTTGGAAAAAAATCTCTCCTCCGACATGCTGCCTGCACCCCCTGGGCAAACACGCATCCTCGATTTTTGGGTCACTGACGTGGCGGATCGCTTCCAGGATGTGGCCCGTCTTTTCCTGGAAGAGCTTCCCGTCGCCAGTGTCAACACGGTGGATCTGTAAACCGTTCGGCTGTTTCGGTTCAGCACGACATGGAGTGCTCGACAGTTCAGCACGACATGGAGTGCTCGACAGTTTCCGGCAGCCCATCCTTGACTTGTTTTATCCGATACACGAGATCAGTCATGAAAACAGGACGCAATGCCGAGTGCCCTTGTGGCAGCGGAATCAAATACAAACATTGCTGTATGGAAAAAATGAATGACGCGCCTTCGGTCGTGGCCCGGGGCGTGGATGCAAGGGCGAAGACGATCCTGAACCCAGGAAAAATTCCCGCTTCGCCAACGACTCTATCATCTGCCTTGCCGGCTACCCCGCCGGTCGCCCCGTCGGCCACCCCGTCAGCCACCCCGCCAGCCGCCTCGCCGGTCGCCTCGCCAGCCACACTACCGGCCTCCCCCACTGTTTCCACGGAAGAGTTCATGGACACTCTCTTCCTGGATGGCCAAAGGGCCGTGACGGCAGCGCGTCAACAGAATATGGTAAAATTATTGAACGGTCATTTTAGCGTCAAACAAATATGTTATCATGTTGATTCTATCAAACTTGGTGTTGAATTGGAAACCCTGTTCTATATTCCTGTGGATCAAGTGTATGATTTTTTTTATCGCACCAAATGGCGCTTTCCAAGAAAAATTGATTTTGATTCCAGGAGTCCGGAACAGGTAAAAATTGTCAATAAGGTTGCGTCGCAAATCAATGCGTGCATGAGAGACATCAAAGCAGAAAACAATCAAATGCTGGTGCGAATTCATGAAAAAAATCCGGTTTTTATTTCCGGAAAAATGTTGCGTGTTTATTTGCTGACCAGCATCAGGACGACCGTTATGCAATATGCATCGCGTGACGTTGCAAAAGCGTTTGAGCGTCTTGGCTGTGAGGTTTACCTTGATATTGAAAAGGACGAGAGGGAATCTTTGAATGATAATCATATTCTTCAATCAATATATTCTTTCAATCCACATATTGTGATTAATATTAATAATCCAAATCACTATTTTAATCTTCATCCGGATGTTTATAATGTTGTCTGGTATCAGGATCCCACCCCCGATATACGGAGTGGCAAACCGCTGCCCTGGCGGAAACGCGATCTGGTTTTTTCTGCCTACCCGGCATTTGATGAGCTGATTCGTGCGACGGGTGCTCCTGTGGTGGAGCGACAGGACATGTGTGTGGACTTGGCCTGTTTTCGCAACACGACACCCAGGGATGCCCGGCACAAAGTTGTTTTCATAGGGAGTTCGTATCACCATTTTTTACACGCCCATCCAGTCGAGGAGCGTATTTTTCATCTCCTGCGGGATATGTTCGAGCAGGGGGAACCCATTCCGGATACGTTGATACAGGATTTGGCCAGGCAGACCGGTATTCCTTACATTCAGATCAATCAATACATTTTTACCTGTGTGGTTCGGAATCGTTCGGTCGAATGGCTGTGTGAACTGGCGCCGGATCTTGCGTGGGAGGTGGAGGTTTACGGTCGGTTCTGGGATCGGATTCCCCTTGTGGCGCCTTATTATAGGGGAGAGTTGCATCACGGGGAGGCCGTGGCGACCGTATACAACCAGGCCCGGTATGCCCTCTCGCCACATCAGCGCCTGATCAAATCGCAACGCCTGGTCGAGATCACCGCCTGTGGTGCGTTTCCGGTAGTCAACGATGACCGGTTGTACACGGAACCGCCGCACTGGGAGGACAAGATCCTTTTTTATCGTACACGCGACGAATTATGGGAGTGTCTGCATCGGGAACCTCAGCATGATCCGGGTGTCATTGCTGAATCATTTTCGTATGATGCCCTGGCTCGGAGAGTTCTTGATAAGGTGTCGGCTGATTCGGGTTGGATGCCGCCGTTTCAATCGGAGACGATTGGCTTGGATTCTGAAAGGTCAAGTGGCCTAAAGGGTTCGTAGACCTTCGCATGCGGAACCAGAGCGGTTGGTGGGTTTGTACGGCAACCGCTCCGGCCTGCAACGCCCAGCAACCTCCCTTCATGGTTCGGGATGCGCTGGTGGATTTGGTTTCGCCCTGCCAGCATGCCCTTGTCATCCGCGCCTTTGAAATGCCCCCGCATGCCAGGATGAGCCTGGTCCAGATGGTGTTGC
>JADGBZ010000096.1 GCA_015231175.1 Magnetococcales bacterium
TGCCCCAGACCCCACTGGGGGATGAATCCCCCAGACCCCCTCTTTTTTTTCAATCCTTTTTTTGGACACTCCATTGTTATCACTCCCCACGCACGTTTTTCGTTCCCTTTGGGAAAGACCTCCTCGTGACATATTTCGCTCCCTGCGGCGGCGTTTTTTCATGCCGGCGGATGCGGAACGTTATGATCTGGACGCTGTATTCACCTCGCCAAAATATTCCCGGACCCAACGTCCGTTCGATTTTCTCAATCGCTACCAGATGATTATCCGCCGGGTGCATCCCGACTGGGATCCGCTTGATTTTTCCGGGAAGCGGGTATTGGAGTTGGGGTGCGGCCCCAATCTGGGGTGGGGGCCGCTGGCCGTTTTTCTGGGATGTTCCGCCTACGTCAGCACCGAGCCCATGTTCCATGCCGGCGTATGGGACCATCCGTTGTTTGAAAGGCCCTATCTTTTGGGGTGTTTTCGGGATTTTACCGGTTTATTTGGCCCGCGCATGGCGTTTGCGGAGTTTTGCCGCCAGGTGCGGGAACGCATCACCGTGACGACGGATACCCGCCTCCAGGAGAAGCTGGGGGGGCGTTTCGACATCATGTTGTCCAATTCGGTTCTGGAACACATCACGCCTCTACAGGAGAGCGTGGTGGCTTTGCGGGACTGGACGGCGCCAGGTGGACGTTTTTTGCACTGTGTCGATTTTGGCAGTCACCGTCCCTTGCCGCATCCATTGCAGGGACTTTTCACCATGGAGCCGGAGCGTTATTTCCAGAAGCATGGGCGGCATGTCAATTTGTTTCGGGCTTCGGATATCCTTGAATTTTTTCGCCAGGCGGGATTTGATTGTCAGCTGACCCCCTACTACAGCGCACGGGAGTATTACCCGGACACCATCCATCCATATTGGCGTGATCGTTATGACCCGGAGATTTTGTTTTTGAAGGTAGGGATTTTTCATGGTGGGATTTGACCTGACTCGAAGGGGTGAATCCGGGCATGACGGGCGTTCCGACAGCAGCGAACCGCGACCACCGGGTGGGGGGAGGCTGCGCCGTTGCGTGGGGGGGTATCAAGGCGATGCTCCTGGCCATGGCTGGTGGATGTTTTTTTTCGGCGGCCTGCTCCTTCATGCCCCTTGAACGCGCCACCGAGGTGGCCAGGATGGGCGGCATGCTCCCTTTTCCCCTGGAGGTACGGGGGTTTCGTTTGACGACTTTTTTGAAGCAGGGCAGTTCGGCGCCCGATCCTTTGGTGCTGTACCTGGAAGGGGACGGCATGGCGTGGCTGGACAAGCACACCCCGGCGCACGATCCCACCCCGCGCCATGCAACTTTTCTCCAGCTTGCGGCGGCAGACTCTTCACCGGATGTTTTGTACATGGCCCGGCTTTGTCAGTATGCCGGTCGCCGCTCCCCCGGTTGCCGCGTGCGCCATTGGACGACCCATCGCTATGCCGAAGAGGTGGTGAACATCCATGATGAGGCGCTGGATCAGGTCAAACGTGTGACCCAGGCCCGTTCGTTGGCCCTGGTTGGTTATTCGGGAGGGGGCGCCCTGACGGCCCTTTTGGCCGCACGTCGGCAGGATGTGGTCTGGTTGGTGACCGTGGCGGCCAATCTGGATCTGGATGCCTGGACCAACCATCACGGCGTCTCGCCCATGCCCGACTCCCTGAATCCGGTAGCGTTTGTTGGTCGTCTCCAGAATTTGCCCCAATGGCACTTTGTGGGTGACGGGGATCAGGAGGTGCCCGAGTCGGTGGTTCGTTCTTTCACCGCCCGTTTTCCCCCGGGTGCTCCCGTACACCTGCGTGTTCTGAAGGGGGTTGACCATGCGTGCTGTTGGATGGATCCTGTGTTGCGGGAAATACGTGAAAAACGGTAACCATTCACCACCCGGCGACGCATCGGGGTCCAGGGGGCTGGCTCCCTGGCAGGTCCAGGACAGCGTCCTGGTGGGGTTCGGGGCGAAGCCCTGACAAGGGCTTTCATGTCCCAGCTTTTTTTTGGAAAGGTGCTGACCAGTTGCCTGAATGGTCGCCTCTCCGCTCACCAAAACGGAGCCAAAGTCATGAGTCATGCCTGGTTGAAGGATGCGCACTTGGGGTCGTTGTCGCGATGGATGGTCCTTTTTTCCATCTTTTTCCTGTACATGCCACCTTTGCACGCCGACACCTACGCCTTGGTGATTGGCATCAACGACTATAAAAATTTTGGCAAACTCGATGGCGCCGTCAACGACGCCAACGATGTGGCCGACGCCTTGCGCCAATATCGCGCCAAAGAGGTGATCAAGTTGTTGGATGGTGACGCCACCCGTGACCGCATCACGGCGGCCTGGAAGGAGATTGTCGGCAAGGCCAAACCAGGGGATCTGTTGTTGCTCCACTATGCCGGGCATGGTTCGCAGCAGCCTGAAAGGATTCCGGGCTCCGAACCTACCGGCAAGGATTCGTTCTGGCTGATGGCGGATTTTGCCTCCTCAGGTCCAGCCACCCATGAGCGCATTCTCGACAACGAGGTGAGTGACATGCTGTTGGCGGCGAAAGAATTTCAGGTGGTCATGATTTCCGACTCCTGTCACTCCGGGACCATGACCCGGGGCTTGGGTAGTCCGAGAAAACTGAAGACCCGGGCCGTACCTTTGCAACGCATCAAGAATGATGCTCTGCCCCCGCCAACGGCACAGAAGAGGATCTCCGATGCGGAGCTGGCCCATGTTGTTTTTTTTGGGGCTGTTCCAGACACCGAGGAGGTGCCGGAAGTCACGATCGGCGACCAGCAGCGGGGCGCTTTGAGTTGGGCCATGGCCAAGGCGTTTCGCGGTGAAGCCGATCTGAACCGCGATGGCCAGGTGACCAAGGAGGAGTTGGAAAAATTTGTCCGGGAGAGCGTGCGCATGGCGACGGATGGCATTCAGCATCCACAGGCCAGGATTGTGACCCGGTCAGGGGCGTTGCTCTCTTTCAACGATGCGGAACCGGCGCGTGAAACCAAAGCGGAGCAGGAACCGGCGACCCATGCCAACGAAGGGATCCAAGGTTCACCCGATGCCGAAACGACACTGGCCGCCATACCATCTCCCACGCTCAAGCTGTTTATCAAACCCGCATCCGGCAGGGACGGCACCCGTGCCTTCGGGCGCGTCGCTGCACAAACCCAAAGCGCCTCGCCCACAGGAGGATTCCAGCCGGATACCACGTTGCTCAAAGGGATCAGGGTGGTTCAGAGCGAAGAACCGGAGGCCTGGATGCTGGATGCGGCCAGCGGGCAACTCTACTCGCCCCTTGGGGATGTATTCCATGCCCTGGACAAAGGCAGCTCTCCTTCCGAACAGGCCGCAGCGCTCAACCTGGTATTTGACAAGGTCAAACTGGTGGAAAGGATCAAGGAGTTGAGCCGACGCACCGAACCGATGGCCATGGCTCTACAGCCCAACGATAAGCTGCACCGTCTGGGGGAGCTGTTGACTTTTTCGATCAGCAACCTCAAACATCCCTACTTCACCTTGATCAACCTTGGCTCGAACGGAACCGTCAACTTTCTCTACCCTCACCCCGAAAGCCCCTACAACGACCCTTTGACCGTGCAGACCGGCAAACCCTATGAACTTCCCCTCAAGGTGCAACCACCTCTGGGAGCGGATCACTTCATCGCCATCACCTCGCCAAAACCACTGACGGAACTCCACGACGGACTCAAGGCCCTGGATGGCCAGCCGAATGCGGACAAGGCTGCCAGCATCCTGGAACGCCATCTGCCTTCCAACCTGGGTTGTCAAATCGGGGTCCATGGTGTTTTTACCGGGGAGTGAAACCGTGTCTGGCATGAGCAAACGTGGATGGCAGATGGTGGCCGGAGGTGGTATGCTCTTCCTCACCCTGGCCGTATCGGCTGCGACGGCAGGCGCAGCGCCCATCGCAGGCCCCGTGATGCAGACGGAGAGGGCCATCCAGAGCCATATTCGCGCATCTTTCAGGCCGGTACGTCCGAAGGCCGTTTTTAGAAAAACAGACGCATCCCCCAATCGGTTCCCAGGAGCGGGACACGCCCCGGGTTCCAGCACCCTTCCGAAAGAAATCATCGATAGGAATTGACATGCGCAAATGGTTGGTGTTGACCGGTTTGGGCGCGGCGCTGCTCCCCCTGGCTGCTCCGGGGTATGCCGGGCCTTTTGGTTCGTTCAATCCATCACGGCAGATTATCAACGCCGTTCAATCCAACATTCGTCAGGCTTTCAAACCCACCTTCACCATCCGGTCCCGCCATGCGGTGGAGATGAAAAATGTGGTCTTTTCCCCGGATGGAGGATGGGTTGCGGCGGCGGCGGCCCATGGTACAGTCCATCTCTGGGAGACCACCACCGGGCAAAAAGTGACCGATCTGTCGTCCGGTCCGACAACCCGGATACTTCTTCTGTCATCCGGAAATGCCACGCGCGGGTTTGCCCGGGTCGAGCCGAAATCTTCCGCAGCCGGGGAAAAACCGGGTCTGCCATCGTCGGAGTTCACGGCTGATGGGGAGCGCCGGGATCGTCCGCAATTGGTGACCGGTGATGGCGACGGCGCTGTCACCCTCTGGGATACCGTCCAGAATACCCGAATCCGCACCCTGCACGGTCTTGACGAAGAGGTTATCGGGCTGGCCGTTCTGCCCGGAGGCCGTCTTCTGGCCACGGGGAAAAAGGGGAGCCTGAAGATATGGCATCTGGATTCAGGTGAGAGTGCGGAGGCGCTGCCCGGTTTGGGCCGGGACATTCGTGAGCTGAGCGTTGCTCCCTCCGGCAGGCAGGCTGCCGTGGTGGCGGATGATGGGCAGCTTTTGCTCCTGGACCTGGCCACGGGCAAAACCGTGGTCACCCTCGCTGAACGGGACGGCGTCGCTCTGGCGTGGAGCCCGGATGGCGCCAGCGTCGCCGGGGTTTTGGCCGGGGGTTCCCTGATCGCCTGGAACGTTGCCGACGGCGCGGAAAAATGGCGCACCAAAGAGGATTTTACCCCCAAGGTCATGGCCTTCAGTTTGGATGGGCGCTATCTGGCGGTGGCCGATGACGCCAACGCCATCCGTGTCTGGACAGTCGGAACGGGTGGGGGAGGGCGGGGGTTTGGCCGCGTCGATCCCACTGCGGCCAAAACGGAAACTTCCCAGCCGGATGCCGCTTCCTCCGCTGCCACGGATGCCACGGATACGGCGTCACCGGGGCCGCCCCAACTGTTGCAGGGGAGCCAGAAGGGGATCAACGCTTTGGCCTTTGCCCCGGGAGGCCAGGGCATTCTGGCCAGCGCGGGGGATGATCGCATGGTACGCTTTTGGTCCGGCAGCCGGGGCGTGGAGATCACCCGGCTCGTGGCCATGCGTACCGGATGGGCCGCCGTGACGCCCGAAGGGTTCTTCGACGGCACCCTCGATGGAGAGACCGAAGATCGCCTGGATGCGATCAGCTGGGATGTGGACAACCGCTCCTTCAGCGTCGATGGCTTCCTGGAGAGCTACTACCGCCCCGGTCTTCTCGGGCATCTGCTGGCCGGCGAAAAAATGTCTACAGGAACCCTGCCCAACGTGTCGGAAGGGTTTACACCCCCACCCAAGGTCACCCTGGAGTTGGGAGAGAACGATCCCGCCAACCATAAAATCACGATATTGGCGACGGTGGAGGATCAAGGCAGCGGCGTTGACGAGGTGCGCCTGTTCCACAATGGCAAGGTGATCGATCCCGACCTCGCCGAGGAGACGGGCAGAACCCGCAGTGCGCAAAACGAGATTCGCAAGCTGCGTTTCACCGTGCCCATGGTGGCTGGTTCCAACTCCTTCCAGGGTTTGGCCTTGAGTCGGGACCGTATCGAAAGCGAAACAGCCAGCATCCTTTTCAACCACCCTGACGAAGACCCTGGCGCGGCCTCGTTGCACCTTTTGGTGGTCGGCATCAACAATTATAAAAACAGACAGATGAACCTCAATTTTGGCGTTCCGGATGCCAAAGGGGTGCGGGACTTTTTTACCACGGCCCGGATTTCAGCCGCCAGTCGGACCCTGGTCGACACCCTTTTCGATGCCCATGCCACGCGTGAGGCCATCACGCAGCGCCTGGATCTTTTCAAGAATACCGCGCCCCAGGATACCGTGGTGATCTACCTCGCCGGACATGGCGAAGCCGAAAAAGATGCCTGGTATTTCATCCCTCACGAGGTCGATTTTTCCGATGTTGGCCGGTTGCAGAGTGTCGCTGTCTCCTCAGCCCTCCTGAAACAATCCATAGCCCGCATCGGGGCGCGCAATGTTGTTCTGATGCTGGATGCTTGTAAATCCGGTGCTGCCGTGGGTCCATTTTCCGGTCTGGCTGAGCACCGTCCCATGGCCACGCTCTCCCGCGCCACCGGCACGCATGTCGTTGCCGCCAGCACCGGAACACAATTGGCCAACGAGCTGGATCTGCTGGGCCATGGTGTCTTCACCTATGCCCTGCTGAAGGGTCTCAAGGGAGCCTCCGACACCTCGCCACATGACAACCGGATCCAGATCAAGGAGTTGATGACCTATCTGCGCACCCAGGTTCCCATCCTGACCCGCCAATACAAGACCGGGCTTCAGGATCCGGTGATCAACATGCGCGGCGAAAATTTCACCATGATCGATCTGCAATAGGGTGCCTGGATGCGGCAACCATGCGCCACCCTTGCAAGAAAAGCCTGGATGTGAAAGCCTTTGTCAGGACTTCGCCCCGAACCCCACCAGGACTCCGTCCTGGACCCCGATTCTTGGACATGAAAGCCTTTGTCAGGGCTTTGCCCCGAACCCCACCGGGGGGCTCTGCCCTGGACCCGCCAGGGCTCTGCCCTGGACCCGCCAGGGCTCTGCCCTGGACCCGCCAGGGAGCCAGCCCCCTGGACCCCGATTCGTGGCCGGGTGGTGAATTGTTACGACGATGATTATGAATACAAAACCTGGGAAGCTGGACGAACCTCTGGCCATAACCGGCGCCACCGGCTGGTTGGGGCGGGGCCTGGTGCGCGCCTTGACCCTCGGCCTGCCGGATCGACCGGATCTTCTGGCCCCTGATCCAACCCGTTCCCTGCGCGCCCTGATCCTGCCGGACACGGCTGCGGATTTGCCACAAAACCTCCCAGGCCTGGTAGCGCTGGAGGGGAATCTGTGCGATCCGGCCAGTTGCCTGCGCCTGCTGGAGGGCATGCGGGGGGGGACGTTGTTTCACACCGCTGGCGTGATCCATCCGCAACGTGTACAAACCTTCTTCGCCATCAACGTCACGGGCACCCGCAACCTGCTGGAGGCAGCAGCCAGGGCCGGCCTGCGCCGGGTGGTGGTGGTCTCCTCCAATTCTCCCTGCGGCGTCAACCCCCACCCAGATCATCGTTTCGATGAAGAGTCCCCCTATCGTCCTTACATGAACTATGGGCGGTCGAAAATGTTGATGGAGCAGGAGGCCCGCCGCATCGCCGCCCAAACGGGTCTGGAGGTGGTGTTGATTCGGGCCCCCTGGTTTTATGGTCCCGATCAACCCCCGCGCCAAACGCTGTTTTTCCAGATGATCCGCGATGGCAAGGTACCCATCGTCGGCCATGGCAACAACCTGCGCTCCATGGCCTATATAGACAACCTTTGTCATGGGTTGCTGCTGGCGGCCATGGTTCCTGCGGCGGCAAACCAGACTTATTGGATTGCCGATCAGCGTCCCTACACCATGAACGAGATAATTGACACTGTGGAACGGCTGCTGGAAAATGAGTTCGGTCAGACCTGCCGCCATCGCCGCGTTCGTTTGCCGGGGTGGTTGGGAGAGGTGGCCAGACTGCTGGACTGGGGGCTGCAAGGGATGGGGCTGTATCACCAAAAGATCCATGTCCTCTCCGAGATGAATAAAACCATTGCCTGTCGTGTCGAAAAAGCCTGCCAGGAGTTGGGCTACCGACCGGTTGTGGATCTGGAAGAGGGCATGCGGCGCAGCTTGACCTGGCTCTTTTCCCGCAGTCCGAATTTTTAAAAAATGGTGTAACTATTCAGCACCCGGCAACGAATCGGGGTCCAGGGGGCTGGCTCCCTGGCAGGGCCTAAGACGGTGTCCTGGTGGGGTTCGGGGCGAAGCCCTGACAAAGGCTTTCGTATCCAAGCTTTTCTTGAAAGGGTGCTGAATAGTTACAAATGGTGCAACTATTTTTCAATACTTTTTTTGGGTGTGATCCATGATCTTTGGCGGTGTTTCCCAATCTCCCTTGTCCACATCACCGGTGGTGATTCTCCCGATTCCCTACGGTGCCACCCTGACCTATCGGGCTGGCGCTGCCGAAGGCCCGGCAGCCCTGCTCGCCGCTTCCGGACAGATGGAACTCTTCGATGATGAATGGGGCGAAGAGATCATCGATATTGGCATACACACCCTGCCCGCCCTGGAGCCCAATCTGGCCACTCCCGAAGCGATGATGGAGGATATACGCGCAGCAGCCATGCCCCATATCCAGGCTGGGCGCTTTCTCGCTGCCATCGGTGGCGACCACTCCATCACCGTCGGCCTGTTGCGCGCCTACAAGGAGCACTTTGGGACAGGGTTTTCCATCCTGCAACTCGATGCCCATGCCGACCTGCGCGAAAGTTACCATGGAACGCCCTTTTCACACGCCTGTGTCATGTATCAGGCGGCGGAGATGGGTTTGCCCTTTGTCCAAGTGGGTATCCGCTCTCTGAGCGGGCCGGAGTGGCGGTTGATCCAACAACGTGATTGGGAAAAAAACATTTTCTGGGCACGGCATATCGTTCCGGCGATGCAGCGCCAGGATGATGCCTGGATGACCGCCGTGGTGGAAAAGCTGGCTCCCCAGGTCTATGTCACCTTCGACCTGGACGGTCTGGACCCTTCGGTCATGCCCGCCGTGGGTACGCCGGAGCCCGGCGGCATGGACTATTGGACCGTGCTGCGCCTGCTGCGCCGTGTCGCCCGGGAACGCCAGGTCATCGGTTTTGACATCAACGAGTTGTCACCGATTCCTGGGCAACCGGCAGGTGAGTTTGCAGCCGCCAGGATTCTTTACAAGATGATCGGCTACGCAAAAAAGGTCATATGAACTCTTCCCGGCGGATTGTGCCGCACCGTGAACTCCTGGCTAAAACCCCGATTGGGGTTGCAGTTGCCTTATGGTTCAGGAAACCTTTGATTCGCAAGTTGACGGATCAGGAAGGGTACGCCGATGTTCGGGAATTGACCCCGGGCGAACTCCGGGACCGGACGTTTTGGAATGGCGAGGGAGCCCCCGTCATTTTGATCATGGACAGTTACTTTGTTGAGAATCAGTTGGGTGGTTACAAAACTATCGCGGGAGAAACGGGAAAAGCTCTTGATTTGGCTTTTCCGGACCATGAGGATTCCTGGCCCTGGTGTCTGATCGTCGGCGAAACGGAATCGCCGACGCTTTTAGTTCGTGATTCCCGTGGAGCGTTGCGGGCAGTCCAATCACGGTACATGGCTGGCATCGATCTTGACGAGATTGCCCACTTTGTGGGTCAACGGGCGGTGCAGCAGACCCAGTTGGTCACGCTTCTTGATGAACTGATGGCCACGCAGGGAGAGATGGTTTTGCGACTGGCCCGAGCCATCGAGGCGCGGGACGCCACGACAGGCAGCCATGTTCGGCGTTTACAGGATTACGTCCAATTGTTGGCCGAAAAAAGTGGCCTGGTTCCCCAGAAAGAGCTGAACCTTTTGGCTCAGGCGGCGGCACTGCACGATATCGGCAAGTTGGCCATCCCGGATGATATCCTGTTAAAGCCGGGGAAACTTGACGATGACGAACGTGTCACCATGGACGGCCACGCCGAAGCAGGGGCGGAAATTTTGGCTTATCGCGAAGGCGAACACCTGGTGGATGGAGAGCGATTGCCCCTTTTGGAAAGATCCTGCACGGTGGCTTGCAGTCACCATGAAAAATGGAACGGAACCGGTTATCCCCTTGGGTTAAGGGGTTCTCAGATTCCACTTTGGGGAAGGATTGTGGCCATTGTTGATGTTTTCGATGCCATGGTCAGTGATCGGCCCTACAAAAATGGGATGGATTTCGACAAGGTCATGAACCTCATCCAGGCATGGGGATCGGAGGGGAAGGATGGTGGCCACTTTGATCCGGATTTAACAAAAATTTTTGTGGCCGCCAGGGAGGAGGTTCGGGAGATCTACAACAGGTTCAAGGCAGAGAACCTTTCTCCAGAGGCCTCTCGGTGCCGAAAACAGGAACGGGGCTGAACAATGTAGGGGAAATTGTCCGGGTTTGTCACCGTAAACTCAGCAGCCCGTCATAAAAGAAGACCAGCGTGGCGACATCGGCGCCCTCGGTGGCCATGTACTGAAACATGTTTTGTGCCTTCTTCCGCCAGGTTCGCAGGCTCATGACATCAAAATAGATGGCTTTTTGTTCGGCAGTGATCCGGTCGTTTTCATTGGCCAATTGATTTTGTCCTGCCACATATCCGGGATCTTTGTGGCGCAAGAACCACCTGCCTACGACCCAGCCGCACTCCAGGGCAAAGATGTCATTAATATGAAATAAAATCTGTTCATCAATGATGTCGGCTCTTCGGTCGACCGAGGGAGGATCGCTATACCGCAAAGGGCGGAAACGAGCCATGGCCGTCGCGAGGTGTGCCCCAAAGATGATCATGCCATCCGAGTACGGCCAATTTGCATGGCCACCTGCCAGTTTGGCGCACTGCGGATCGGAAATAGCCACCATCCTTTGCTCTGCAAACCGCAGGCAGAAAAGGAAAGATGTCTTGTCCAGTTTGAGATTGTCCGAATGGGCAAGCGACCCCTCGCCGCCCTGGTAGGTCGTCAAGACACACTCGACCACACCATGGAGCTTTTGCACGAGCACAGGGTCCGACCCCAGCGGCAGATCCCGCCGGTATCGGACAGGATTCGTGTACGGGAAAGGTACCTCGTCCGTGGCCAATTCCAGACCACCTAACCTTTTTCGAGCCCGCTTACGTCGTAGAGATCACGAAGCACGCGCTCAGACGAGGCAGCAGTCAAACTTGACGCCGACGGAAAACGGAAACGATCCTCGTCAGCCACCTCCACGATGGGTTCATCGAAGCCTGGGGCGTCCCTGTTCTGATAGCGGGGCAGGTCGCTCTGTTGGATATTTCTGGAGATGGCAAGTTTTCTGCTAACCTTGTCCCTCAGAGAATCAAGGTCGACCGTATCGATAAACCTATTGCTCAACGTATCTCTCCTTCATCA
This sequence comes from Magnetococcales bacterium, assembly GCA_015231175.1. Taxonomy (NCBI): domain Bacteria; kingdom Pseudomonadati; phylum Pseudomonadota; class Magnetococcia; order Magnetococcales; species Magnetococcales bacterium. The sequence continues at coordinate 11,239 of JADGBZ010000096.1, forward strand.
GGTTCAGGCTCCGCAGTGCTTCGCTGGGTTACCGATTCAAGACACCACCACCCTTTCCACTGCCCCGATCCCCAAAGACACAAGACCATCCGTGCCCTTACTGTAACCAGCTGCAAAATCCTTAACAAGCAAAAATAATTCCAGGTCCATATTTTTCAAGCGGTCGTTACGCAAGACCATCCCCCCCCCCTCTGTTCCGATGGTGGCTTAAGATGAGATCTCTGAGTGGTTGAATAAGTAGCTACAAAAAGATATGGATTGGATATGGTCGGCTTTGAGGCAATCTTCTTCGGGTAGTGTCCCAACTTGGTTTATCTGGTAGAATCCACACGAGGTTTCCATGTT
>JADGBZ010000097.1 GCA_015231175.1 Magnetococcales bacterium
GAGGGGATGCTCCGGGTCGACAACCGTCTCCCGGGAGGCGTGGAGCGTGGTCGCCACCCTCTCGCCCAGCAAAAGCCGCAAACGGGTGCTATCGGGCCGATGCGCATCCGGCAGCAACCGCACGGTCTCCCCGACCCGGATGGGGTGTTTGAAGGCGGTTTTGAGCCACTTCAGCCTCCCCGAAACCAGGCCGCAGGCGACCCCCCTCTCCAGGGCCCACAGCAGGCCATGCACCCCATGCACCACCGTGCTCCCGAACAGCAGTCTGGCGCCGATCTCCGGATCCAGGTGCATGGGATTGAAATCACCGGACAGTTGCGCAAACTGCTGCTGATCGTGGGGGGTGAAGGTGCGTTGCATGGGTCAGGACGCAGGCTGAAAGGGCTCGGTGCAGCGACAGACCTGATCATCGTCATGCTGGCCATCGGAAAAGCGCAGAACCAGGAGCATGAGGTCACACGGCAGCCGAGCCGTCATGGATCCAAACCCCCAGCCTCATCCATGGCAATGGGAACTTGGGGATCTTTCCATGCTGACACCGGTAGCCGCCACAGGGACTCCTCCCCTTCGTTGCCCAGGTGGTGAAAACCGAGTTTGCCATAAAGCTCCCGGACCAGGGCGTTGCGGGGTGTCGGACGATAACGACCCCTCAGGGCCACCATGCCGCGCTCCCGGGCCCAGCGGACAAGTTGCCCGCATACCGCCTCCTCAACCCGCCGGCCAATGACCCGGCAACTCATCAACCATGTGTCGATCTCCCACTCCTGTCCCAAGGTGCGGCAGATGACCACGCTGATCAAACCGTGGTCGTCGAGACGATCCCTCAGCCGGACCTGCATGGTGGTCGCGCCGGGATCCCGGGTCAGGGCTGAGGTCTCTGTCTCGCTGTAACGAACGGTGGATGAACTGATTGGCGACGCGGGAGAGATTCCCCTTTATCTGGACCCGGAGCTGGCACACGCCCTTTTTCCCGACCTGTTGCGCGTTTTGGGGCCGGCGCAACTGGCCATGCTCCTCGCCACCACCCGGCTTGTCGGCATGGTCTGCCCGGGCATGGAGTCCCTGTTTTGTGCGCTCTCCCTGACCTTTGCACCCCACACCACCCCGGATCCCCCCGTGTTGAACTATCAGGTGCCAGGCTGGGACGAGCGGTTCTCCCTGTTGTCGATCCAGGTTCATGGTTTTGGATGCACCGGGATGGTGAACGCCATGCTGCGTCCCCGGCCTGATCACGACCTTTGACAGCCTTGCCGAACCCCGGAGAGGTGATCGGCCAATAAATTTTTGATCCGGGCAAATCCCGGGTGGTTGTCATCCATGCAACCGTTGATTTGCGCAAACATGATTGCATTGATCTCTTTTTGCATGTTCGCAATCATGTCAAAGCTGAACCCCTGATCGTAAAGATAGGCGACGTGCCACAGGCTGGTGTCGGGGTCCACCAGGACACTGTTTTTGACCTCCAGCATCATCGCCAATTTGTGGGCATTGGCCTGATCGGAGTTCATGGTAGCGTGTTGCCACCGGGAGCCGGAGCCGGTCAGGTCATACAACGCCCGGTCGCGATGCACCGGGGTGTTGGTCTGGTAGTAGAACTCCTTCAAGGTAAAAAAGTCGATGGCATTGTTTTCGATAAAGGCGATATTGTCGCGCAGGGTTTCACTGGTCTCCCCCGGGAACCCCAGAACGAAGGCGGCCATGGTCTTGATGCCATGCTTTTTGAGGTGGGCCAACCCCCGGGCAAACTGGGCGGCACGTGCTTTTTTGTTCATATTTTTCAGCACCGTATCGTTGGCCGATTCCAACCCCAGATAGACCCCCCGACAACCCGAGTCCCGCATGCGTCGCGCCATGTCGTCGTCGATGTACTGCACGCGCAGAAATGAAAACCATTCAAAGTCATGACGGCTGAAGAGATCGCACAACGCCGACCAGCGTTCCTTGGGTACATTGGGGGTGTCATCCAGCCAGATGATCCGATCCACCCCCGGACGTGCCAGGGCCGATCGCACATGGGCATCCAGATTGTCGATCTCCTGATCGTGAAAGCCACGGGCAATCTCCGGATAGGAGCAAAAGGCACAGGAGAAGGAACATCCTGCCGAGGTACGCAATTGGAGCGTGCGATGGACAAAGGGGAGGTCCAGTTGGTCCCACACGGCGGGGATATTTCCCAGGATCGGCGGATGCCAGAGTGAACCACTCTGCCCCGTGGTCCCGCTGTGGTTATGGAGAAGATTGGCCACATGGTCCGGCTGACCCCGGGCTCCCTGCCGGTACCAGGTCAACAACGCCACCAGATCCCGCTCCGGATTGACCGCCGACAGCGCAAAATGGATGCCGTATTTGGCCATGGTTTTCAGGAATGACCCGGGAGCGCCATTATTGACCTGGTCATGGACAAAGGCCCCCCCCATCACAAAGCGGGCTTCGGGGAACCGATCCCGAATTTGCCGGGTGAGCCGCCGGGTCTCCGTCCAGTTGAGGTGAAAGGTGGTGGAGATGCCCACCAGGGGAGGCGGATCGGAGGATGCAAACAGTTCAGCAAAACGGTCGGCCTCGGCATCGAAATTGTTGATGACGGCACACTGAAAACCCAGGGGCAACAGATAAGCCGCCAGATGGATGCCGGAAAAACCCGGCAGGTTCCAGACGCTGTGCATCTCCCGGCGCTGGGCAAAACCCGCATCGTTCCAGGAGACACCCCGGCCCAACATGTTCAGAAGATCGGTATGGAGCCGAAACCCACCCTGGTAATATACCGTCCTGGGAAAAACCAGATTGGCATAGACCGCAAGCTGGTCCAGGGGAAAAGAGGAGAGCTTTCTCGTATCGACCTGCTCGGACTGGGTGATGATGATGAGATCGAGACGGGATACGGCCATGGGAATCTTTCCGCTGGTTCAGGGTTTACAAAGGATTGGCCCGGGAAGTTTCGGTCATGCCCAGGGCTGCGCGCACCTCTGGAAGCAGCAACCGGGCAAGGCGTTCATGACCGGCATCGCTCAGATGTCCAATATCTCCCAGAAACAAGGATTGTATCTGGTCACGGGGCACGGTTTGGAAATCTTTGGCGGCATCCACCACCTTCACGTTTGGCGTCCGCGCCAGACCCCGCAACATGGCGTTGATCCGTTCAAAATAACGAAACAATGTCGGCACACTGGCAGAGTATTCCGTCATCCCTACAAATGCTTCCGGTGTAAAGGGCGTCTGGGCGTGAAAAAAGGTTGGCAAGGTCAGGAGCAGTATCCGGGTTTGCGGATGGCGATGAAAAAAATCCACCAATTGGGTCTCGTAACGATCCACGGCCCGGGGATCCTCGGGGGGATGAAAACGGTCCGAAAGCACAAACGGTTGAAAAAAAAGTTTGATGAACAGGATCTTGAACAGGTACGACACGCGAACCATCCTGCTGATGGTCTGGTAATAGTCGCTCTTCATGAGCGCATTGCCAAGAGCGTCCCAGCCGGTGTAGAGGACGAGAATGCGGGGAGAAAACCGGACCAGATACGTCTCGTACAACCGCATGCTCCCGGCGAGCTCCATGGAGGGCACGCCGGCATTCAGGACCGCAACTTTTTCTGCTGCCAATTGTTGAGCAATCCGTCCGGCATGCGTGGCATCATCGCTGGCAACGCCCCAACCAAACACGGTGGAAGCCCCCAGGACCACCACCACCCGTCCATGGGCCAAGGCTTCCGGATCTGGATCCCTTCCCCGCAACCCCAACCCGTTTGTATGCAACATGTCTCCTGCCGTGCAGTACGTCAGGAAAGGGGGTTTGCCGGGACCGACATCCGGGTTGGAACAGGTTTCCAATGGATTGTAACCTGACCACGCATCCTGCCATGTCCGAAAATCGAGGATTGGAAATCCCGCTTCGCTCTGATGTTTCATGAAGATGGCAACCCGAGCGGCACCTTCTCCCCATCCCAGAACGAACAGGATCAGGGCCAGGATCAGGATGGGAGAATTCTGATTATCTGCGGCAATTCCCATAGGAAAATCGATCCAGATGACAAGATAATGGTCACTGTCCAGCGCCCATGCAAAAAGAGCCTGGACATGTTTTGGGCCTTTTTTCCAACAGCGCAAAAAAGGCCTGGGAGATTGCCCGGTCTTTTGCCCCTTTGAGACTCCCCTCTCTGGGCATGATCCGGTATGATTCCGGAAAGAGTACCATAACAGGTGACCTGGGGAAACACGATGAGCGCATGGAAAGCGATGGGCTGGGTCAGACCGATCCTGGCCATGTTGGCTGGAGTTCTTGGCGTTGGGGGGTTCGCGCCCGTTTCAGAACCAGCCTGGATGGTTTTGGCCTTGGCCATTCTGATCCGCCTGCTTGAAGGGGTCACCTGGCGGCAGGGGCTCGTGGCGGGTTTCTGTTTTGGTCTGGGCCATTTTTCTCTGGGGTTCTCATGGCTCCTGACCAGCCTCCACGATAACGGGGGCATTCCCTGGGTTCCATCCTACCTGGTCCTTTTTCTTCTGGCTGCGGTCATGGGAATCTATCCGGCTTTGTTTGGCGCGGTGCTTCCTTTGTGTGTGCGCCGTCCTCTGACGGCCATGCTCGCGGCGCCGGCCCTGTGGACCATCACCGAATGGTTGCGAACCTGGGTTTTTACCGGCTTTCCCTGGAACCTGGTCGGTTATGTCTGGTCCCCCTGGGAAACAATCCTGCAAGTTGCTGATTTAGGTGGTGTTTTTCTTCTATCCTGGCTGACCGTTCTGCTGGGTTCCGCCCTCGTTGTGCCGCTGCGGCGACCTTTGACATGGGGCGTTCCTCTGTTGGCCCTGGGCCTCGCGGGGATCTCTCTGGCCGCCGCGCATGGATATGGCGTCTGGCGGCTAGACACGCTGAGCCGCTCCATGCAGTCATCTGGAGCGCCCCCACTGAAAGCTGCCCTGATCCAAGGCAACATTGCGCAAAACATGAAATGGATCCCGGAAAATCTTGACCAGACGATGAAGACCTATTTTACCCTGACCCGGGCCGTCTCCTCCCCCGTGGACATCGTGGTCTGGCCGGAGACTGCCGTACCCTTTTTTTTGCAGCTTAACCCGAACTATCAGGAGCGGTTGGGCCATCTCAGCGCCCATATGCGCGCCCCCATATTGACGGGCGTACCCACCGCCAACCCGGAGGAGCGCCATGGCGAGCGGACTTGGCGTTTTTTCAACAGCGTCATCATGATCACCGGCAAAGACGCCATGGATCGCCGCTATGACAAACATCACCTCGTTCCCTTTGGAGAGTTTATTCCGGCCCGCTGGCTGGTGCCAAAATCCATTGAAAAATTGACCGGTGGCGGCGATGACTTCATTCCCGGGCCCGGGCCTTTTCCCATGCCTTGGGAGAAGGGCGATTTGGGAATCCTGATTTGCTACGAAATTATTTTTCCCGAAGAAGTGCGACAACTTGCTGAAGCCGGCGCCCGTTGGTTGATCAACGTGACCAATGATGGTTGGTTCGGCGAGGCCGCCAAGCCGCAACATTTGGCCATGGCCCGCATGCGCACCATCGAGACTCGTCTTCCCCTGCTTCGGGTTGCCAACACGGGCATCTCGGCGGCCATCGACGCCAGAGGCCGGGAGCTGGCCCGCATCTCCCCCAACCAGCGCGACCACGTCTTGGCAACCATCCCGCCGGCGCCTGCTGGCACGACCTTCTACCGTCGCATCGGGTCAACCTGGATGGCTGTCTTTGCCGTTTTGCTGTTGTTTGCCTGGATCCACGACCGCTCCCCGCGCCTCATCCGCCCTACCCGGTGAATCCCATCGCCATAAAAAGGTGTTTGTCATTCATGAAAAGTCGCCCCTTCAACACATTCGGGATACCACTCGCCATTCCCGTCATTCTGCTCATCGGTGGTTGCAGTCTGCCATGGCCCTTTGCATCATCTCCCGATCCTTTGGCCGGCGCCCCTTCCGGTCAGACCGAAAACGTGACCGACAGTGCTCATCCAAAGCCCGCCAGGCCGTCCGAGAATTCCAGCAACAGTCGCAACATCGACATATTTGGAAGCGGTTCCGGCAACAGAGGCCGTGTCGGCGAGACAGATGCAGGGGTTGGGTTTATTCAGGATGATCGTCCACTCCGTGACCGTTTGGCCGATATCCAGATGGAAGATGCCATTCAGCATTTTTTTCAGGAGCGCGTCACCAAACCAGATCAATTTGTCCATGCGGATGTATGGGAGGGTCGGGTTCTTCTGACCGGAAATCTGGACGATCCTCCACCAGGATTTCAAAAGGAGGTGCGTCGTTTTCTGCGTGCCCACCCGCACATTCGCATCTTGTACGACCATACATCCCCCAACTCTGTCGTTGATTACACCTCCCCGGAGAGTGCTTCTGCACGCCACGCCCCCTCCTCCGACCCAAGACCTCTCCCGCAGGGCGCTTCTGCACGCAACCCTCCCGCTCCCGGCCCAAAACCTCTCCCGCAGAGTGCTTCCGCACGCAACTCTCCCGCCTCCGGCCCAAAACCTCTCCCGATGGGAAAACTCCCTGACCTGGCGAACGGAACAGATGCCACTCCTGCCGATCTGACCGGCATCGAGGAGCGGCTGGCCCTGACCCGGGGTATCCGTCCTGCCAATTACCGTTGGCGCATTCAGGGAGGCACCGTGTTCATTCTGGGGCGAGCCGTCAACCAGGTTGAAAGGGACCGCGTCGTCAGCCTGTTCCAAAGTGCGCCGGGCGTTGTGAAGATTGTGGATTACATTCAGATCAAGGGGGATTGACCGAACCGCAACCACAGCCGCCCCCTGCCACGGCCTTTGATCATCATTTTGGCCACTCGTGGGCATCGCGCAAACAGCTCTGCTGATCGCAGGGCGTGCAGGTGCGTGGCATGGGGCAAGAGAGGTGGTCAGGCCTCCCGCCAGAGGGGAGAGTTTTCCAGAACAGCGGCATCCGCCCCGACGCTGATGACTGCGGCCAGGTGTTCCAGCAGCTCCGCCCGGGGATCCTGTTGTTGTTTGGCCCAGGCCACATGATCCGTCAAGTCCCAACCCGGCGAGCGGGCGCCGCTGCCGATCAACGCCTTGAGTTCGGCCAAGGCCCGGGGGTGGTCGTCCGGGGCATGGACCAGGGCATAATAGCGCAACTCCACCTGCAACTCCTGCCCTCCGGGCGCCAGATCCAGGGCTGCCCGCAACCGCGCCAACCCTTCCTCCCGCCGCCCCCGGGCAAGCAGGAGGCCGGCAAAATTGCCGTGGTTATTGGCGTCTCGTGGATCGGCGTCGAGGGCGCGCCGGTAGAGCTCTTCCGCCCGCTCCATGTTCTGGCGGACGGTCTGCATGAACACGGCAAACTTGCCGAGGATACGGGCGTCTCGTGGATCGGCGTCGAGGGCGCGCCGATAGAGCTCTTCCGTGCGATCCATGTCCTGGCGAACATTCTGCGTGAACACGGCAAAATTGCCGAGGTTGTGGGCATCTTGTGGATCGGCGTCGAGGGCGCGCTGGTAAAGCTCCTCCGCGCGATCCATGTCCTGGCGGACCTCATGCATGAACAGGGCAAGCTTTCCAAGGTTTGCAGGATCTTTCCCGGCAACCGTGATGGCTCTCTCCAGGGCCTGGGCGGAACGCGCATCATCCTTGAATTCACTGTGTAAATCCTTGGCCATGCTGAACCAATACTTGAACCACGCCTCCCAGGAGGGGTAAAGCTTCTCCCCGGCCAGGGGGGCGGTGAGAAAGCGTCTTACCCCCTTCTCTCCTGCCAGGAGCCTCGCCCACTCCTTCTGATGGGTGAAGAGGAGCGCCAGGAGCGTTGCCTCATGCTTCTCTTCCAGGGCAGAGAATTTTTGACGCTCTTCGTCGAAAATGTCTTGCAGTTGATCCACCTGGATCTGGGAGAGCGATGGGGCGTTCCGGCAGATATTCTCCTTCTCCTCGCCGCTCAGGGAGATGGACCAGGACAATCTGTTCAGGAAGAGATCCTTGTCCACCCTGATGCCGGCGGCGAAAGTGAGCAACTCGTCCCGTTTGTCGGCGCGGGCTGCGGCATCCCACTCCAGAGGCAAGGGCCAATCCCAGCGGGGCAGGCCCACCATCGGGTTTTTGCGTGGCGGTTGACCGAAGCGCCTGAACTCCTCTTGCAGCGCCGGCGCCAGAAAGTCGCCGAATGCGAGAAGCTGCTCCTTGACCTCTTCGATGACGCCAGCCGTTCTGCGACTTCCTTCCAAAAGGCGGGCGACCTCGCGCACCTCCTGGACATAACGCAGATAGGGATGGGTGATGGCCAGCGGCACATCACCCGTGGCCAAAAGGGGGGTGTAGTGCAGCAGGGAGATTGTGGGTGGGCTCTCCCGCACCCCGCTGGCCTCTTCGCGCATCGCCTCCTTGATGATGCGTTCGCACTCCTGCCTTGCCGCATGCACATGGATGTCATCATCGTTGAGCGGCACCGGCGAGAGGACCAGTTGCAGGGCGCCGGGAAATTCACCAAGCGCGATACGATCCTTGAGGATCGCCAACAGGTGACGCATACCCTCCCGGTTTTGGTCGTTGAGCCCGGCCACCAGAACCATACGGTCGGAGAGATAACCAAGGGCCATCTCCAGGAGTTCGGGAAACCCGGTGCGGCAATCGATGAGCACCCGGTCGATGCCACGCCCCTCTTCCCAGGGGTTCTCCTGCGGGGCTCCCGGATCTGCCGCCACATCGGAGGCACGCCAGTTGGCCAGGTCGGTCTTGATGGCCAACGCCAGGGCGCGCAACGCAAGTTCATCCGGGGTTTCACTCTCCCCCCAGCCAGCTTCGGGGGGAATCCGCTCCGGCAGACTGCCCCGAATCAGGTGGGGAGGGCGGGGAGCTTTTGCCTCATCGGTCGCTTTTGCCGTAGCTGCCACCGGACGACTCCCTGCGCCGGGATCCTGGCGATCCCGTATGGCATCGATGGCCAACAAACGCCCGCGCTTTCCCGATTGCGCCCCCCACGGAATCTCACTTTGTGGCAGCCCATCTGGACCCGGACGGAACACCTCCCGCATCAACAAGTGCGGTGGCATGATGTACAGTTGGTCTGGACACTCGGCCCGGCCCTTGAAATAAGCATCCAAAAGATCATTGAAACCGTTGCCACGCCCCTCCTCATACAGCCACTCCCCCAGCAGTGGTGAATAAGAGAGACCCGGTGCGGCCAGATCCATATCGATCATCAAGACGACTTCGCCCTGCTCGGCCCAATAGGCCCCGACATTGGCCATCAGGGCCGTGCGCCCGACACCTCCCTAGAAGGAAAAAAAGCTGTAGACTTTCATTGGAGTGTGGGGAACGCCTCAACGGGATTCACTGTAGCGTTTGACCTTGCGGGGATGCCCGTCTCACGGAGAACATCTCCTTTTTTGGCGGGGGCACCTGGACAGTTGGCAAGAGGGGCGTTTTTTGCGCAGGGGATGCATCTTCAGGCGTTCTCCCGGGCGCAGGTGAGAGTTTATTCGGAAACGCCAAGTCCAGTGCTACAGCGATCTTCCGCTCTCCACCAACTGCCACGGATGGCGAACCGGCGGCCCGTGCAGCAGGTTTCAACAGCTCTTCACCAACCGCTATGGGCTGCAAACCGGCGACCTGTGCAGCAGGTCTCAACAGCTCTTCATCATTCGCCGCAGGCTGCACACGGTCGGCACAGCGGCAGACCTGATCGTCATGCTGCTCGCAAAAACTGCGCCTGAGGCGTCTGACGCCGGCAAAGAACGCATCAAAGGAGGAGCCATCCGGAACGTAGGGCTGCACCGCCAGGTCGAACAAGGTTTTAAGCCGATCCGACTCTGCCCCCTCTCGTTCATAAATGGCAAGGCCGGTAAACTCATAAGCCCTGACCTTCCATTCTGGATCCTGTTCGGGGGCGGTCAAGGCAGCCAACCAGCCGATCTCTATTCAAGCGGTCCAGAGCATCGTACCACGCATGGGAGTCCTGTTGATATCGCCGATAGCGGCAACCGGTTTTTCTGCCCTGTGCCAGGATTTTTTCGGCAGCATCCTGGCGCAGAGCGTCCAGTTGCGCCAAAGATCCAAAAACCGCCAGGACAGACATGTCGCGCAGCGCCGGCTCGGCTTCCTTCAGCAGGACGGGAAACCGCTCTTTTTCTTTGCGGGGATCCACCGGTGTGGCCACTGTCACCGGGGTGAGCCCCTGCCAGGGAAAGGGCTCGCCACAGAGCGCCGCAAAGGCCGCCAGAAAGGCGGGTCGGGCGACGAAGGCCATGCCATCGGCTGGGGGCAAGGGGAACCTCTTTTTCCTGCAAGGCGGTGATGAAACCTTCCTTCAGGAGGGAGGCTATCTCCTCCTCGCCATGGAGGAGGGGTGACCCCGCGCCGAGGGGAGGCGCAGAGCTGCCATAAGGCAACGGATCCTCGGAAAAGCGCAGAACCAGGTGCATGAGGTCGCACGGCGCCAACACGGAGCCGGCAAAGCCAAACACGGGCAGGAGACTTGAAGCTGTCATGCGCTGTTCTCGCTCATCCACGCGATGATCCTCTCCTGCAAGGCGTTGCAGGGTGATTGCAGACCGGATGGAGCCAGGGGAGGTGGAAGCGGGGGGACTCCACGCGACCTCGGAAAACGCGGCTCTTTTCCTTGGATGTCGGTAAGCCGCTGCACGGTATCATCCCAAACGCCCCTGCGGCAACTCCAGAAGAGCAGGCCCCGCTCCAGCGGAGGTCTGTCGGCGAGGCGTATTTCCCAGGTCCAGGCACGCCTGTCCTCGTTTTGAAAGAACTTGTACGGCAGGTTTGGGAGCGGAGGCGGCGGATCTCCCCAGGCGCTTGTCCGATCTGGTGGGATATTCTGTAAATAAGGCTGAACCTGTCCCCCGTAGCACTGGTCGAGAAATGTTTTGAACGCACTGCGCCACTCGGCATTCTCGACGCTGGTGGCGGCAATGAAAGCGCAAGAATCCCTGCGCCTGCTCTCTTCGATCAGTTCGTCGGTCGACTCTTGATGGATGAAGGGGTGCATGCCTCCCAACAACACCCCACCGGTATCGAAAGGATTGGCCAGCCACTCCTGGCCCTGTTCATGTTCCGACCCATAGGCAAAAGCGAAGTTGCCGAACTCCTTATGGGCCAAGCCGGCGTAGTAATAGCGCGAAATCGGCATGTTAAAGCCATGCCGGGCACACTCCTGCTCGATCTCGAATGCCTTTCCATACTCAATGGCATAACGCCCCCAACATCCCCCTTCCAGCACAGCCCAGAACGCATCGTCTTTCGCCACAGTCACCAGAGGAATCACCTCATGGGCAGGCGGTTTTTCACGGTCGGGTGACAGATCCTTCAGGGTGGTGTCATAGCGCATGGGGGGCGCCGGTAAACCCGCAGATCAGCCGGGATCCTGGGTGGTGGGATTCGTCTTTGGAGTCTGGAAAACTTCGTCCAGGGTGTTGGCACGCAGGATCTGAAGACTCCATTTTTCCAGAGTGGTGCGCTCGGCCCGGTGGATCTTTCTTTGAGTTTCTTCGGGCAGCTCGCCAAATTTTTCCTTTAGTTGCAGAAGGAGGAGCGATGTCA
>JADGBZ010000098.1 GCA_015231175.1 Magnetococcales bacterium
TTTTGCGTCCCCGTCATATGTCAAGCCTCAAAAAACTTGAACATCGAGTTACAGGAAATGGCCGTGCTGACCCCTGGTCTGGAGTTGGCGCATTTCAAACTATTTCGCCAGCACCTTAACGCCGCTTTCGACAACGACGGCGCGGCCATGGGACCGGCTTATTCCCCCTATTCCACGTTCGGTTGCGACTATAGCACCCCATCCCTGAACTACTTGGCCAATCAGTCAAAGAATCATGGACATGCCGGAGCTTTTGTTTGGCTGGTGTTGAACTCAGGTCACATCGGACGTGATTTCCTTGCCTTGGCGCGAGGTATCGCGGAGAGGGCGACCGGACCCGCCGCCATGTTGGGTTCTCCATTGATTCTGGGCGAGGAAAGGGTGCTTGATCAGGATTTGCCCGCCCTCTGCGGCAACCCCCGCACCCTCTGTGAAATGCACAGCGAATTGATGGCCCTACAAACCCAGGCCTTGTTGCGGCTTGCTGTCAACCTGAAAAACCATCCTACAGCATTCTCCCTGAGAAACCTGGTGCTCGGCGTTGGTTCCTGGTTGCTGGTGTATCAGCTCAGACGCATACCAGGATGTGATAAGACGGTATTCTTTTGCGATTTCGCCGGAGAATCCGGTTCCCGACTGCGCACTCAGGCCGCAGCCTGCTATTCAAGACAGTTGGGACTGTTTGGTCGGAGCCTGCGGCTTTGGATGGAGGCGTCATCGGAAGTCTTGGAAGAAGATCGCTTGGCATTTGAATGCCAGGAGGAAAAAGTTTCCAAGGAGTTGGAGGACCATTTCAGAGATTTTTCCGTTCGTATCGGATGGGCGCAACCACGTACCGGTACGCCGACAAAATATTTCCGTCCACAACCTGATACGATGCGCGTTCTGTTGATGAGCGTGCTCGAACCAGGGGAGGTCTGCGTCATGGACGAGTTGGCCACTCGCTTGCGTTCCCATTGGCAACTCGTTTTTGGTCTGCTACCGGAAGACCACACCATTTTGCGGCAGCACGGGTACGCCCCATTGGATGAGTCCGATCTCCGAACCAATCGGGAAGGCTTTAAGCGTTTGGCCATCCACTTGGGGTTGGCGTGGGAACCCTCCGATGGATTGGTGCTGTTTTCTCTCAACCCCGATAACCTCCTTTAATGGCGACCCCCATGAACTCCCAGGAATATGTCGCCATTGCCGTGGCTCGTTGGATCGCGGAACGTCTGAAGAACAACAACGACTTTGCCTGTGAAGGGTTGCCACTCCTCGATGTGCCGACCCTGTTCCGTGAGTTGGCAGAGGACAAGGAGTTTCAGGCGGTCGCCGCCGAGTTCTCGATTGCCCTTGCTGGACAAAACGCAACCAGCGTCGATATGGCGGAAATGGCCCGGCGGGCAGGATTGAGTAACCTTCAAGCGTTCACCGATGACCTGCACCTGGCTGCGGAATGGCGGAATGATCGCCAGCACCATCCTCGATCCATTGTGTTGGCGGCAGGCTACAACGCCGGGGTGCATACATTGAGTCATTATGCACGTCCTTCCGGGACCGCGTTGCCTCGCGCCATGCTCAAGGATGCACGGGATAAACTGCCTGCGCGATTCCCTAATTCTCCCGAAGTGCATCGGACCCTTCTGGACACCCTGGAAACCGATCCCGCTTTGGAATCTCTGCTGTCGCTGGAAGCTTGTTCGGCCTTTTTGGCACGATGGGATGCCCTGCGGCGGGAGAAAGAAAATCATGCGCCGTGGATGTCCCTGCCTGCGCTGGGTCTTCTGACAGACAAGGATCTGTTCGCCCAGGATTCCCTGGGGAAAAGGCTGAAACTCAATTTGGAGTTTACGCAGCTGACTCGAAACCTGCGGGCCTCGACGATCCGCACCCTTGCCAACAAAAAGTACCGGGATGCCGGGAAACAACGCCAGATCGCCGAAGCGGTCGTTGCCGTAGAGCATTATCTGACCGCCATTCAGCAAGGCCAGGAAAATGGCCTTGATTTGAGCGTGGCCATGTTGGTCGTGAGACCGCCCAAGGAGCAGGAAGCCGCTATCTCACCTGGCGAGCCTGACTCTCCAGACGACGAAAATGGTGGGGATTCCCCCAGTGGCGGCGACCCCGCGCCACCATTTTCCAAGGCAAGCTCCGATGCACTGCTCGATGGTCGTGAAGAGGATCTGACAGCCATTGCCGACGCCATTGAGCAAGCGTGGCAAGACCGGGATGAAAACTCGGACGATGACGTGGAAATCACGGTTGCCTTTCCGGGTGGGGGGCAGGAAATCAAAGAAACCGTGCCCGTAGCCAAGGACGTCCTGGGTTGGGTCAGAGACTTTTGCAACGAAACCAACTGGGGGGGCTTTTTCGAGACACCGGAAACATCCTTGCGAGCAGCGCTTGCTGGCGCTGCGGATCGGTCTCCGACCTTTCTGCAACCCCATGCGGTGGTTGTCATCGATGGGGAGTCGCTGTCATTGGAGTCCATCCTTGCCGCTTGGGATGAAGACATCCCGCGCCTTTGTCCCGGCGTGGAGACACAAATGGCAGTCACTTGGCGCGAGTTCAGCACATTACGAAACGCCCTGTTGCCTCATCTGGGGAAACTGATCTATCACCCCCGCCATTGGCTGGACGGACGCCCGGGAATTCTTTTTCAGATACGCCGCTACCTGGAATTGGCATCCACCCTCTACCGGGAAACCCAGGAACATTACCATGTGATGGAGTCCGGCAGTTTCGACTGGGCGCGCGCCGCGCTGGAAGCTCTACTGGCGTTGGATACCATACAGGTGCGTGTTCTTCAACCGGATGGAAAAACCCTCGCCAAGGCAGTGTTGCTTCCCACCCATCCTCTGCATTTGTGGCGCAACGAGCGTCTATCCACCTTGTTGCGTGGTTTGGCCAGTAGTACCGGTATGGGGGCGGATGAACGGGAAACCGTGCGTCAGGAGTTGGAACGTCCGGAGCAATTTCTGTCGGTTGTGCATCTCTCATCCCTTCCGGCTGGACTTGGCTTAAAGCAATTACTCCCGTATACCGATCAAATCGAGGGGCTTCCCGTATTCGAGAACCTCAGCAACGCCTGCTCTGGGCCTGATGGGGCCAAAATTTTGCGCGAGGCTCTCGATAAATTCATCATTCTTCACCCGAATCATCCGCATCCCTTGCGCGTGGCCTTGGTGAATCCTCCCCGTGGTGAGGATCTGATCATAGAGTTGGTCCGACTGCTCAAGGATCCGCGTTACCGGAGCGGTCAGAAACTCTCAGCCATTCATATCGACATCTATGCCAGCAGCCTGCATCGTGACCGCCTGCATAATGCCTTGCGCTTTCAGGACAGTCGTAAGGAAGACGAGATCCAGGAGCAGGTGGCGGCAGGACGATTGCATTTGCGGGTTCATGACGGGGTTCCAGGGGAAACATCCTTGACGTCGGTGGTGGAGCATCTGCGGAAACAACCTTGCCATGTAGCCGCCATTTTTGATGAATCCACCATTCGGCTTCGTCAAAAGACCATGGGCAGAATCCTGCCCATGAGTCCATTCTGTATTCGTCATGACGTGCAAGTAGACCACCGTTCGGGTCGTATTGAGCTGCGTCCGCAACCTGGGGAATCTCCCTTCAGCGAGTTCATGCAGCTCATGAAAGAGCTGGATCGCAGTCAGCGTGACGCCATTATCCAGGTTTATGCCGACGCCGAAGGTTTGGCCGATACCGCAGATGCTCTGCTCCAGGGAGAACAACCGGCAGCCCGCTGGCTCTTTCTTGCTGACCGCGCACTGCCATCCGAGGCTGGAATGAAATCCGTGCGCATTTGGGAGCGCAAAGAGGGACTCCGAGACACTTTTTTGGCCACTCGCGATTTTGGGGTGATCTCCCGTTTGCTGCGCCCTGTCTTCAGCCGGTGCAATATCACGCTGACCCCGGAGGCGATGCAGCTTCTACTCCATCAGGGATCACGGTTGCTGGGTAGCGGGTTGCTGGACATCATCAAGAAAAATGATGGATTGCCGGATCAGAAAAAGGTCATCGGGCTGGCTGGTCTTCTGTTCGCTGCGCGTGACATGCAAGTACGTTTTCCCGGAGCCATGGTCCTGTCGGTGGACCACCCGTTGGCGCGGATGTGGTTACGCACGGGAAAGCGGCAATCCTTGTCAGAGCGATGCGACCTGCTGGTCTTGTGGAAGGACGAAAAACCTGGCGGCTATGAACTGATTGCCGTTGAGGTCAAAACTTCCGACGATGAACAGTTGGTCAACGCTCCGGCCCGCGCATCTCACGCCGACTCGCAAATCCGTAACACTCTGGAAGCCGTCCAGGATGGTCTTGGAGCCGCCGGTGCAGGACAAACCTCCCCTTTATCCATCCCGCGTTGTGAAATGTTGAAGCATACGCTGGTCCGAGCTGCCCAGGCCCGATCCGGCGATCCGGAAGCAGATCGCGCCAATCGGATCAGATGGGGTGCCTGGCTGACGGAACTGTTCGGACAAACAACTCCGAATGTGACCTTGAGTGGTTGTCTGGTCAGCGTCTTGCTGCGCCGAACTGCTCCATCCATTGAAGAGAAATTCGATACTCCCGGTCCCTGGACGATTGTCCACCGGGTATTGGGCGAGAAAGATGCCAGTGATCTGTTGGGCCAGAAAACCTTGTCATCGGATCTTCCGCAGGAAACGGTTTCCACACCAAGGGCGGCAACTGAGAACACTCTTCAACCTATCGAACCGAACCTGACGGGTCCCTCCGAAACGCCCGATCAGGTTCATCCTGGATTGACCTCGGACGACGATGTTCAGGTCTCATCTTCAGGGGAGAAGCCCCCTTGCATCAACGATGCGATCAGGGACCGGACAGTCACACCTTCCCTCAGCGACGCCAAGCCGGATGGGGGCGGGAGCGCACCTCCGTTCGGGAAGGGCCAACTCTGGCCGGACTGCTGATGTTCGGAAAACAGCGGAGCATCCTGGACCGGTTGCCCGTTTTCCATCTCGACTATCAGCATCTACCGGGGCCTTCCGACCCGGAGGGAATGCGCTGGCTCGACCGGGTGACCCCGGACGGCACTTGGCCCGGCAATCTGTTCGAGTTCTATCGCAAAGTGGTCCCCAAGCTGCGGGACGGGGTGCGGATTCCTTTCCAATTGGGGCAGGATCTCCTGCGCCGGGATGACACCCCCCAGCACGAGGCGTTGCGCGAGGCCCTGGTCAACGCCCTGATCCATGCCGATCATGCTGGGCGCGGCGGCATCCGCATCCGTCGCGCCCCCAACCGTTTCGAGTTCATCAACCCCGGCACCCTGCGCATCCCCAGGGAGCAAGTCCGTATCGGCGGACGCAGCGATTGTCGCAATCCCGCCATCCAACGGATGTTCCAGATGATCGGCGCGGGCGAGAAGGCCGGGTCCGGCTTCCCGCGCATCGTCCAGGCTTGGCGCGAGCAGCACTGGCGTGCGCCTCTGCTGGAAGAGGATCACGAACTTTATGAAACCCGTCTCACCCTGACCACCTTGAGCCTGTTTCCCGTCGAGGTGGGCGAGGAACTGGAGCGGCGTTTCCCGGGGCGACTCGCTGCTCTCGATCAGGAAGGTCGCTTGGCACTGGCCACGGCCCTGCTGGAAGGGCGGGTCTCCAACAACCGCTTGCAGGAACTCACGGAACGCCATCCCAGTGACCTGACGGAGATGCTGCGCGGGCTGGTCCGGACAGGCTTCCTGGAATCCCATGGCAAACAGCGATGGACCTGGTACACAGTCCAGGCAGGGGCTGCGCCTGTGGAAGGGGATGGGAGGTCCGAAGGTTTGGTCGGAGGGTCCGAAGGTTTGGTCGGAGGGTCCGAAGGTTTGCCGAAGGAACTTCTGGATCAGGCGGCCAGCATCTGGACTCGCGGCAAGGTCGGCAAGGGGGAGGTCCACGCGGTGATCCTGGCCCTGTGCCGGGGACGTTTCCTCTCCCTGCGCACTCTGAGTGGTCTGCTCGGTCGCTCTCCGGACTACGTCCGTCCCAATTTCCTCCGTGAACTGGTGAAATCAGGGCAACTGGAATCCCTGTATCCGGATCGTCCGAACCATCCGGATCAAGCCTATCGCACCCGTAAGGAAATGGAAGGAGACTCAAGGTGAGCGGTCCATCCGGCCTTGCCGCTTTGGTGACCACCGAGGCGTTGCGTCGCCTGGCAGGTTCCCAGTCTTTTTCCCGGGGGCAGGCCTACTTCGCCGGAGGGCAGGTGCGCTCCCTGCTCGAAGACGGAGAGACCATCACCGCCAGGGTTTCCGGAACCAGGGAATACCGGGTGCGGCTGGAGGAGACGAAGGGCGATTTGGAATATTCCTGCACCTGCCCGGTGGGGAATGACAGTGACTTCTGCAAGCATTGCGTCGCGGTGGGACTGGCGTGGCTGGCCTCCCGACAAGGTGAGGGGAAGTCTCCATCCGCCAAGAAGGGCAAATCCACCGTTACCATGCAGGACGTGCGCGCCTTTCTCGGCGGGTTGGACAAGGCCGAACTGGTGGAAATGGTGATGGCTCAAGCCAAGGAGGACGACCGTCTGCGCCAGGGGTTGTTGCTGCGCGCCGCCAAGGTCCGCAAGAAGGGCCTGGACCTGGAGGTCTGGCGGCAGGCCATCGACCGGGCCGTGGAGGTCGATGATCACGTGGATTACCGTGGCGCCGCTGACTATGCTCAAGGCATCGATGATGTGATCGACTCCATCGAAGAGCTTCTGAAGGTGGGGGAGGATGCAGCGGGAGTGATCAACCTGACAGAATATGCCTTAAAAGCAGTGGAAAGAGCGATTGAAGGTGTGGATGACGACGGTGAGATGGGAGGTCTGTTGAATCGGCTCCAGGAAATTCATCTGGCAGCGTGCGAACAGGCGAGACCCGATCCGGAAGAACTCGCCGAACGGCTTTTTACCTGGGAGATGAAAAGCGACCATGAGGTATTCTACGGAGCGGCAGATAGCTATGCCACAATTCTGGGTGATGTCGGGCTTGCTGCCTACCGCCGATTGACGGAAGCGGAATGGGCCAAGGTTCCCGCCCTGGCACCCGGTCAGAAGGATCCAAACCGTTATGGCGGCAACCGCTTCCGGATCACCAGCATGATGGAGGGCATGGCCCGGTTGAGCGGCGATGTGGAGCAGGTGGTGACCATCCAGCAGAGGGATCTCTCCGCACCCTATCGTTTCCTCAAGATTGCCGAGACCTACCAGGAAGCTGGCCTGTCAGACAAAGCCCTCGATTGTGCGGAACAGGGTTGGAAAAGCTTCCCTGGCGAGCGGCGCGACGGTCGGTTGCGGGAGTTCCTGGCCGACGCCTATCACGAACGCAAGCGACACGACGAGGCCATGGCCCTGGTGTGGGAGGGATTCGCCGCCTCGCCCGATCTCAAAGACTACCAGAACTTGAAGACTCACGCCGACCGCGCCCGCCAATGGAACGACTGGCGGGAAAAGGCCCTGGTCCTGGTCCGGGAACGGATTGCCGCAACCAGCAAGGGCAAACCAGCCAGAGCCTGGGGGGTTCAGGTGTTCGCCGACCGTTCCTTGCTGGTGGAGATCTTTTTGTGGGAAAAGGACGTGGAAGGTGCGTGGCGTGAGGCCAAGGAGGGCGGTTGTTCCCACGACCTGAGGCTGAAGTTGGCCGCCCAGAGGGAGACGAGCCATCCGGAGGACTCCCTGGCCATCTACAAATCCAGGGTGGATCCCACCGTGGAACAGACCAACGACCAAGCCTACCAGACGGCGGTCGGCTATTTGCGGAAGGTCAGGAGCCTGCTTGCGGCAATCGGCAGGCCGGAGGAATTCCCCCGATATGTGTTGACCTTGCGAGCAAATTTCAAGCGGAAGCGCAACTTCATGAAAATGCTCGACAAGGAAGGCTGGTGATTCCGCTTGCCTGTCGGGCGGGAATTGGAATATTCTCCTTCCTGGGAGTCGAACCGCCCGGAGAATTTTCCGTTTGGCGTATGGTTCGCTCCACCATTTTGAATTTACAGGGTTTTCTCTCTTCTGCGGCCACCTTCCAGGGTGGCCGTGGTCGTTTTAAAAACCCCAATGTTTCCAATAGTTACGGCGACAACAGAAAACGGGTTCTCCCCCAATTCCCGGACCCGCCGCCGTCCATCCCGCCCGTTCTCTTCTCTCTTTGCCAAAATTCTCTGAAAGCTCTGGACTCAGGCCCGGTGAGTCCGGAAAAGTCGGACTCACTTTTTATGCGCATTTTCAATGAATAACAGTATTTGCTTATAGATGGTGATTTCGCATCGGCACTTGGTTGCCTGCTGGCGAGTTGGCCTCAAATACCGAGTCCGGCGACGAGAACGCGCCGGTGATCAGACCGGTGTTGCGATCCCCCATTGTTCCCGTTGCTGCGCCCACTCTGCCGGAAACGGCTTGGCCAGTTCTCGCCAAGTCATAACGTCAGGCTGGTTACCATCCAAGATGACTTTCACGATATCAGGAGCCAACAGGGTCAGGCGCAGCACCTTCGCCACATAGGAATCGTCGAGGTTCTCCCTCTCTGCCAGTGTCCTGATGGACCCGATCCGACCCGCCTCCATGTCTCTCAGCCAACGGTGCGCCTTGGCCATAAGCCTCGCCAGGGTATCATCCCGTTGCGGCATGGGCATCGAGTCCATGCCGTCCGGGGCCATGATCCGCTTCCTGCCGCCTCTCTTGCGCAGATTCATGGGGATGGTGATGATAATGGTGGTTCCGTCCTGACTCAGTTCCGCTTTCATGCCGCTTCCTCTTTCGTATTCCAAAGATCGTTCAGTTCACGGGCCAGGGTGTCGATCCCTTGGGCGCGCAGATGCACCTTCACTGCATCGGTGAATACGTCCACCTGGGCAACAAGGAGCTGCACCAGCCGCTGTTGTTCCGCCGGGAACAGTTCATCCCAAACCGGGTCGAGCCGCTGCAGGGCTTTCGTTACGTCCCGTTCCTGAATTTCCGTACCGGCTTCCTTGCCTGCCCGCCACGTTTTGACCACCATCTCCGGCGAACGCAACACCATGCGCACCTGCTGGATCACCACCGCTTCGATCTCCCCGGCGGCGACGCTGCGAATGAGACAGGAGTTATAGCCGCTCTTGGCCGCCGACTGGCACAGGTAGTATCGGTAACCCTCTCCCGCGAACGCATCCTCTCCTCTTCCAATGGCGGCGCGGCGGTGGACTGGCCCGCCGGGAGCGTGGTCGCCCTGTTCTGCGTCGCCCCGGCGGAAGTGATCCAGCGCGGCGTGCGCAGCGGCGTCACCGTCACCACCCCCGGCATGCTGCGGGTGCAGCCCGGGGTGGCCCGCTGGTATCCGCCCATGGCGGTGACTTTTACGACCTGGGAAGCCTGGGTCGGACAGGCCCCCGGCGGTATCGCCGCCCAGTTCACCCTGCGCAGGAACGGCCTCGCCGTGGCCACCGGCAGCATTGCCGCCGGGAGCCAACGCATGTCCCACGAGGCGATCTCCCTCTCCCTGACCCCCGACGACTGGCTCACCCTGGAGGTCACCCAGACCGGTGTCAGCCCCCCAGGGTCCGATCTCACCGTGCGGTTGATCCCCTGACAGGGAGGATGTTCCTCGGCCCATCGTTTCCGGCCTGGCCGCTCTCTCCGGCGCGCCGGTGGCCGGGATGGTGACGGGACGCATCGAGGCCCGTTGCGCCCTGGGCTGGGGTATCGATGGGCTGGTCGAACGTGCCTGGAGGTTTCCCTACGGCCAGATCCACGCCGGTCGTCAGCTCGAACTGCCCTGGCGCATGTCGGTGGAAAGCGGATGGGGGCTGTCCTGGGACATCGAACTCGCCCTCCACGCTGCCTTTCCCTATTCCGGCAGGCGGATCGAGATTGTCTCGGAGGCGCTCTACGGCGATCTGGCCTTCTACCTGGACGGAACCTGGGTCCATGCCGGAATGGCCCTGCCGTGGTGCGAGGCGGCATGGGTGGGGGCAGAATGTTCCTGGACCTGGGACGATGCGGCGGCGGTGAGGACGGCCCAGGTCTTCCCCTGGGAAGACGAATCCGCCGACGCCTGGACCATGCGCGCCTCCACCGGGACGGTGCTGGCGAGTGCGCCCGTTGCGGGAACGGTGTCCGGGCGGGTCGAAACCGCCTGGGGAATCCCCTGGGACCAGCCCTGGATCAACCGGGTGCTGGAGTGCCCCTTCGGGCTGCGTGCGGAAAGGCAATCTGAATCCGACACGCCATCTTCACCGACAGGCCAGGACGGGACCGTCGCCGTTCCTGTCATCCCATTGATCCATCCCCCACGATGACCTCTCCGGGACTCCCCGGGGTTGCTGGTCCGGGTCTCCGTGTGTTCTCATCAGCAATGTCGCATAATCCGAGGGAAAAGCAGGAGGGAGAGGGAAAACAAGCCCATGACAAGTTCGAAAGCCCCACGTTATGGAAATTGACCATTTGGCATCCGTCCGGTGTACATCCTCCATGCAATGGGGATGCAGGATGGAAGAAAACGGCGACAATCAAAAGTTGTCGAAGTAACCGCATACCGGTTTAAAATATAGCTGTTTTTCTTGTGAGATCGCCCCGGAAGCACGGCATGAACTCTCAATACGACCACACCAGATCGGACATCATGAAGACCAGAATCAGGGATCTGGTCCTGGCAAATGACGTCTCTGTTCGTCTGAGAAACTGCATCGTCAACAACGATGATCTCCCGTTTGAGACGGTCGGGGCATATGTCCAGGCGGGCAACCAAGCGATCCTGAAAATGTTGTCCGTACCCCATCTGGGCAAAAAGACTGCGTTTGAATTGGACTCCCTGGTCAGGACGTATCTGGAAGACAACGATGTTCTGCCGGGAAAGGATACAGAATACGACGAGGTCATGCCAATAACGGCAATGGATCAGGGACGGTCCAACATTCTGCGCCTGTTGGGAAACGTTCCGTTGCAGGCAGCTCTCATGCATACCGGGGTCGAAGAAAGGGTCAGAAAGGGCGTCGGTAGTGTCCCAACTTGGTTTATCTGGTAGAATCCACACGAGGTTTCCATGTTGC
>JADGBZ010000099.1 GCA_015231175.1 Magnetococcales bacterium
GACGTTCAAGTATGCGTCCGCTGTCAGGCACCAACAGCAAACGTTCACCGGTGGGTGTCTGGGGGCCGGTCGTGTGATGGGTGTGTCGTGTTTTTGTGTTGGGCCGTCGCCAAGCGGTAAGGCACCGGATTTTGATTCCGGCATTCCCAGGTTCAAATCCTGGCGGCCCAGCCAATTTATGCTCTTATCCGGGGTTGAACAACGACAGACGTTCGCTATCCCGTCAAGCCCAAGGTGGTGGATTTCGCATGTCCATTCAAAGAATGTGTCTCTTCTCCGGGACAGCCAACCCGGATCTGGCCGAAAAGATCGCCGAGTACCTGATGGTTCAGGTGGGAAATGCCTCGGTCAGGAGGTTTTCCGACGGGGAGATCTTTGTCCAGATCAATGAAAATGTGCGCGGTCGGGACGTTTTTGTCATTCAGCCGGTCTCGGCACCGGCCAACGACCACCTCATGGAACTGCTGATCATGGTCGATGCCCTGCGCCGTGCTTCGGCGGGGCGTATCACCACGGTCATCCCCTACTATGGCTATGCACGCCAGGATCGCAAGGAGGCAGGGCGGACACCCATCAGTGCCAAACTGGTGGCGGACCTCCTGCATGCCGCCGGGGTGCAGCGGGTGTTGACCATGGATTTGCACTCGGGGCAGATCCAGGGCTTCTTCAACATGCCGGTCGACAACATTTTTGCCACGCCGGTCCTGCTGGGAGCGATCCGTGAGCGGGGTGTGGAGAATGCCCTGGTGGTCTCGCCGGATGTCGGCGGGGTGGTGCGGGCCCGATCCTACGCCAAACGCCTCAACCTGGAATTGGCGATCATCGACAAACGCCGGCCCGCCCCCAATATTGCCGAAATTCACCACATTATTGGCGATGTGGTGGGCAAGGAGTGCCTGATCGTCGATGACATGGTGGATACCGCCGGCACCTTGACCAAGGCTGCCAATGCCCTGATCGAACATGGCGCCAAATCGGTGGTGTCGGTCTGTACCCACGCCGTGCTCTCCGGACCGGCGGTGGATCGCATTGAAGAGTCACAGTTGACGGGGTTGCTGGTGACCGACACCATCAAGTTGTCGCCCCGGGCGGCGGCGTGCCAAAAAATCAAGGTGGCGACCGTCTCCAACCTCCTTGGCGAGGCCATCCGCCGCATCTCCGATGAGGAGTCGGTCAGCTCGCTGTTCGTTTGATGGTCCAGACCCACCCGGGTTCTGATGGCCAAGGCCCTGAAGATGGTAAAAGGGGCGACAGGAAAGATTTTGTCAGGGCTTCGCCCCGAACCCCACCAGGAAGAAGGGCGCAGCCCTTCCTCCTGGACCTCCATCCCAGTCTTTCAATCGTTTTTTGGGGGGTGTGGAACAAATTCTTTTTTTGTGTTCGTCGTGTTTAATCTCTTGTTTGCCGGCCATGTTGTGCCGGTGTGTCTCATCGGACGGGTTCCATCCGGCACTCAGCACCCCTGGAGGCTGGTGATCGGAGGCATGGCGCCCCACCCGATGCGGGGTGACTCTCAAGAAAGGATGATAAAATGGCACAGATTAAAGCTTTCGCTCGCAGCGGGACCGGCAAGGGGGTGGCTCGCAAGTTGCGGCGTGAGGGGCTGGTTCCGGCGGTTGTTTACGGGGCCGGCCAGGAAAACCTGAACATCTCCCTGGAGCGTAAAGAGTGGAACATGCTCATGGAGGCGGAGGGTCGGGCGCTCCGGACTCACCCCCAGCATCTGGTCCTGGATGATGGCAAACGGGTGACCGTTCTGGTGCGCAGCTCCCAGCGGCACCCGGTCACCAGTGTGACCGAACATGTGGATTTTTTACGTTTCGATCCGATGCGCCGCATCGACATCATGGTGCCGGTGGTGGTCAAAGGAGAAACCGAATCCCCCGGCGTTAAACGGGGTGGCATGGTGCAAGCCATCCGGCGGGAGCTGCACGTGCAGTGCCGTGCCGACCATATTCCGGAGTGGATTGAGATTTCGGTGGCCGGTCTTGAGATTGGCGAATCTGTCCATATTCAGGATATCAAGCTCCCCGATGGCGTTGAAGTCCATGCCGAGGACAATTTTACTGTGGCTGCCGTGGTTGGCGTCCAGGCCGAAGAGGTCGACACCGCAGCTCCGGAAGCGACCACCACCACGGAGACGACCTCGGGTGGCGAGGGGGATAAAAAGGAGTAGGTGCGCGACTCTTGACCTGATCCTCCATCACTTCCGTGCATTTACTGGTCGGATTGGGCAACCCCGGCGAACGCTACCGGGCGACCCGTCACAACCTGGGCTGGGATGCCGTCCTGCGCCTCGTCGAGCATTTTGCTCTGAGTCGCGACGGCTCCCGGTTTCGGGGGCGCTGGGGAGGGGGACAGGTCGGGGATGCCCGTCTCTTCTGGCTGCTGCCGGAGACCTTCATGAATCTCTCCGGCGAGGTGGTGGGAGAGGCGGTCCGCTTCTACAAAATACTTCCGGAAGAGGTGGTTGTTTTCCACGATGACATGGACCTTCCCCTGGGCAAGGTGCGCATGAAGGTCGGAGGTGGCAACGCTGGTCATAATGGCCTCAAATCCATTCAGCAACATTTGGGGACGCCCGCCTTCGTCCGGGTCCGTCTGGGGGTGGGGCGTCCCGCTGCCGGGATGGATCCGGTTCGTTTTGTCCTGGAGTCCTTCACCCGGGACGAGCGGGAGGTTGTGGATACCCTGTTGGCCGCCCTGCCGGCCTCCCTTTCTCACATTTTGCAGGGAGATTTGCCCGGGGCCATGAATCGCCTGGTCAACTCTCCCGTCAAGCCAGCCCGTTCGACGTGAGGCACCCATGGCTCTGAAATGCGGTATCGTCGGCCTGCCCAATGTGGGCAAGTCGACCATCTTCAATGCCCTGACCGCCGCCGGTGCGGCCATGGCCAACTATCCCTTCTGCACCATCGAGCCCAACATCGGCGTGGTGGCGGTTCCTGATCCGCGCTTGCAGGAGCTGACGGCACTGATCCAGCCCAAGGCGACGGTGCCCACCACCATGGAGTTTGTCGATATTGCCGGTTTGGTGAAAGGGGCAAGCCGTGGCGAAGGGTTGGGCAACCAGTTTCTCGGACATATCCGGCAGGTGGATGCCGTGGCGCATGTGGTGCGGTGTTTCGAGGATGCGGACATCACCCATGTGCATGACCGTGTCGATCCCGCCTCCGACATCCAGGTGATCGAGACCGAACTGATGCTGGCCGATCTGGATGCCACCCGCCGCCGCATGGAGAGCACGGGAAAAAAAATCCGTTCCGGCGAAAAGGAGGCCCTCTTTCTGGCTGCCGTCAGTGAAAAAATTGCTGCCGGCCTCGATGCCGGGGTGCCCGTGCGGCGTCAGGGGCTTTCCGAGGAAGAGAAGATTGCGGCACGGGAGTTGTTTTTATTGACTGCCAAACCCGTCCTCTACGTTTGCAACGTCGCCGAGGCCGAGGTGGCGGTGGCGCAAAAGCCCGGCCAGCACCCCCTGGTTGATGCTGTCCGTGCCATCGCCGCCGCAGAGGGGGCTGCCGTGGCCGTTTTGTGCGGGGCCATCGAAGCCGAGATCGCCGAGTTGGCGGATGAAGAGAAAAAGGCCTTCCTGGACGATTTGGGCCTCGCCGAGCCTGGTTTGCACCGTTTGATCGCTTCGGCCTACTCCCTGTTGGGGTTGATCACCTACTTTACCGCCGGTCCCAAAGAGGTGCGCGCCTGGACCATCCAGCGCAACGATACGGCCTTCGCTGCCGCCGGGGTGATCCATACCGATTTCCAAAAAGGATTCATCCGGGCGGAGGTGATCGCCTATGCCGATATGATCGCCTGCGGGGGGGAACAGGGCGCCCGCGAAAAAGGCCGCCTGCGCCTCGAAGGCCGGGATTATGTGGTGAACGATGGCGATTTGATGCACTTTCGGTTTAATGTGTGAGGAAGAGATTTGTAACCGTTCAGAGCCCTGGGTCGAATGGGGGTCCAGGAGACTGGTTCCCTGGCAGGTCCAGGACAGAGTCCTGGTGGGGTTCGGGGCGAAGCTCTGACAAAGGCTTTCATATCCGAGCTTTTCTGGAAGGGGTGCCGAACGGTTACGCCAAAAGTTCTCGCGGCAATAAAATCGAGAAGGAGGACCGCAACGCCATGACTACGCAACATCAACTACCTGAACCATTTACTCTGGAGTTTCTAGCCTCGGAATTGCCGGAAAGCATTGCTCAATGTTTTATACATCGCCCTGCTGCGAATGCCCGTTTTGTCGTTACTATAGAACCAGCTCAGACTGAAGAAGAAAAATTGGCGACTTTACGGCGAGATATCCAAGAAGGAGTCGAGGATGCTAATGCAGGCCGTATCATAGATGGTGCAACTATTTTTGCTGAGCTTAAAGCCAAATTTCCCATAGTCTGACAAATATGTCAAAGTTACAAATCACGGACCATGCTCGCGCTGATTTGCATGGGGTCGGCGAGTTTATTGCCAGAGACGACCCTGATCGTGCCGCAACGTTTATAGCACGACTCGAAGAAATATGTTGGCTTCTGGTCGTCACATCCTTTGGTTGGTCGTCCACGCGACGATTTGGCCCCGAATTTACGGAGCTTTGCAGTTGGCAGATACGTCATATTTTACAGGGAAGCTACGAGCGGAATCGAAGTTTTGCGATTCATACATGGCGCCCGTGACCATCCAAATCTTTTGAAGGATCTGAAATGATGTTTTCCATGGATTGTTGAGGGGTTCGATCCAGGGGGAGAGGCAGGCAGCACAACGAGCAAGCTCGTTTTCCTGGATGGGACGGATCTGGGTTAGGTCTTCTGCCTAGTGGCTCAACCGTGTTGATTTGATGTGCAGAAATGTTCCAATGCTCCGGGAACAGCTCAACCATGAAACGGGGTCCAGGGGGCTGGCTCCCTGGCTTTGTCCAGGGCAGCGCCCTGGTGGGGTTCGGGGCGAAGCCCTGACAAAGGCTTTCATTTCCAAGCTTTTCTTGAAAGAGTGCGGAATAGGCACGAAAAGTGAGCACTTCAAATCAAGTCGGTTGGTCCAGTAGTCTGTTTTTTGGTCGGAAAAACACCAACCCATCGTGACCGAAGCGTCTAACACAAACCTGGTCATTTCAACGCCGTCCCTTTCCCATCAACTCCCGCAAGGAGATATCCCCCAAGGCTGGACCGCTGGCGCCGAACGCCTCCATGGCCTGGATCGCATCTTCAATTGTTGGCCTGGAAGAGGTGCACTGGTTGCAGCGTCGCGATGGCGCGCCCGTGTCTGGTGATGGTGAACTGCTCAGGTTGAAACTTGACTTGATCCATGGCAGACACGATTCAGCGACCTCCAGGGGTCGTCTTCTTCTCCCACCCCCCTGCACTATTTTGTACCCAATATTCCATGGTGCAACCCAGTTGTTGATAATGGCTGTAGCGCTGGCGGCTGGCGAGGTAGTGCCTGTTGTCGGCGTGGTCGTTGGCGTAGGCAAAATCGATGATCAGATCGAATTGGTTGGGACTGGCCACAATCTGACTGCTGGCGACGAGCAAAACCGTGGCGCCGTTCCGGTCGCTTGGCGTGGTGTCGATCAGGAGGGGTTGCAGATCGGGGTCGGGCTCGGTCGCCAGAGCGTGCGGCAGGAAGCTGTTGTCAGGATATCGCCAAAGAAATTGATCCAAATATTGGGCTTGTTCCGCATGGGCCGCGACCACGGCAAGCCGCAGACCCCGCTCCAGGGCCTTGGCGGCCAGGATGGCGACCAGTTTGTAGGGATCACCCCCGGCGGCCTGATAAAAACGGACCGTGGGGGGGATATCGGCTGCACCGCTCCTGGCCATCAGTCCATATACTTGCGGGCAAAGCGGCACAGCAGCCGCACCCCAACCCCCGATCCCCCCTTGGGAACGTGGGGACGGCCCGATTTTTCATCGGCGGTGCCGGCAATGTCGAGATGGGCCCAGGGGCGATCTTTTTCCACAAAGCGCGAGAGGAAACATCCCCCCATGATCGCCCCGGCATCCCGGGTGCCGGCATTTTTGATGTCGGCAACATCGGATTTGATCTTTTCCTGATATTCCGGATACATCGGCAGTGGCCAGAGGCGTTCGCCGGTTGTCTCTCCGGCGCGGCGCAGCTTTTTGGCCAGGCTCTTGTCGTTGCTCATCAAGCCGCTGCACTCGGAACCCAGGGCAATGACACAGGCCCCGGTCAACGTCGCCAAGTCAATGATATAGCGTGGCCGGAAACGTTCGGCATAATGCAGGGCGTCGGCCAGAATCAGGCGTCCCTCGGCGTCGGTGTTGATTACCTCGACGTGGATCCCCTTGGCGGTCTTGATGATATCGCCGGGCCGTTGCGCCGACCCCGAAGGGAGGTTCTCCGCCGCCGGGACAATGCCGACAACGTTGATGGGCAGTTTCATCTCCGCCACGGCTTGCAGAAAGCCAAAAACCGCTGCCCCGCCACACATGTCATATTTCATGTGCTCCATCTTGTCGGCGGGTTTGAGGGAGATACCTCCCGCATCAAAAGTGATCGCCTTGCCGACCACCGCAAGCGGCGGTTTTTCCCCACCATTGCGATACTCCATCACCAACAGGCGGGGCGGGTTGATGCTTCCCTGCCCGACGGCGAGGATGCCGTTCATGCCGGCGCCACGCAACTCGTCCATGCCCAGAAGCGTCGTGCGCAGATGGTATTTTTCCCCAAGCAGGCGCGCCTGATGGGCCAGGTATTCCGGGTTGACGACATTGGCGGGATGGTTTCCCAGATCCCGGGCCAGAAAAACCCCACCCACCTGGGCACGCACCTGTTCCAGCCGCTTAACCAGGGTGGCGATCTTCTCTTCGCGCATGGCCAGGGTGCAGGAGCGGGGATGAAAGCGCTCCGCGTCCGGGGTTTCGTGATGGTAATGCTCGAAACGATAAGAGCCCAACATGAGCCCCTCTGCCAGGGCTTCGGCGGCGGCGTTGATCTTGACACCATGCTCATCCATGCTGATGAGGCAGAGGAGGGTCTCCAGCGTGGATTTTTTGGCTTGCCCGTAAATGCCGCCACCGATGGTCCGCAACCGTTCGCGGGTCATGGCATCTTCTTTCCCGAGCCCCACGAGCAGGATGGCGCGCACCCGGAGGGAGGCGCCCCCTGGAGCAG
Source organism: Magnetococcales bacterium (assembly GCA_015231175.1). NCBI lineage: Bacteria > Pseudomonadati > Pseudomonadota > Magnetococcia > Magnetococcales > Magnetococcales bacterium. The sequence goes on from JADGBZ010000099.1 coordinate 7,123, forward strand.
GCAGAAGCAGGGTTTCGCCGACTTTGCCGTTGATCCACTTTCCTTCCAGGGCCTGCTGGACGGCTTTCTCCACTTCCTTGCCGCACTCCTGTAGGGCCTTCTGGGCCTTGCGTCCTTCGTACACTCCCACTACCAGACCATCCCCGGACCATGCGGCAACTTTTCCCGCATCGGCGGTGACCTTCAACATGCGCTCGGCCATGGCCATCCTCTCCTCATCTTGTCGATTTTGGTAACTATTCATCACCCGGCCACGAATCGGGATCCAGGGGGCTGGCTCCCTGGCGGGTCCAGGGCAGAGCCCTGGCGGGGTTCGGGGCGAAGCCCTGACAAAGGCTTTCAAGCCTCGGCTTTCTTCGAAAGGGTGATGAAGGGTGCCGAATCGTTATGTCGATTTTATCCATTTTGCTTTGAGATCCGGTTGCAGATGCCGATATGATTCCGAGTTTGTGACCATTCAGCACCCCTCCAGACGGAGAGCAACGCGGACCCTCATGAAACGACTCTCCCGTTATTTGTTGACCGAGTGCAGCGTGACTGTATCCATCGCCCTGGTCGTGCTGACTTTTTTGGTGCTTTTGCCGCAAATCGTCAAGCTGATGTATTTATGGGTCGACAGCACCCTCTCCATAGGCATTCTGTTGCACATGACCGTGCTGATTTTGCCGAAATTTGTTGTTGCAACGCTCCCCATGGCCCTGTTGCTGGGCATCCTGCTGGCTTTGGGGCGCCTCTCCCAGGAGAGTGAAATGGTCATTCTGCGCACCAGTGGGGTCAGTCTCTACCAAATTGCCCGACCCATTGCAATTCTTGTTCTCCTGGCCACGGGGTTTTCGTTGTGGTTGAACTGGGTGGCCGTGCCGCAGTCGCACCAGCATTTTTATCAGATCAAGAGTGCCATGTTGGCGCGCAGCACGTTGGCCATCAAGAGCAATACATTCCAACAAATTCTGCCCGGACTCACCCTCTATGTGCGCGAACAGCAGCTTCCCGAGCGGATTTTGTGGGGCATATTGATCCATGATCAGCGCAACGCCGACGAACCGGAGACTGTTGTGGCGCGTCAGGGTCGGTTGCATCACGACTCTTTGGGTCATCTGGCGCTCTATCTGGAGGAGGGGAGTCGGCAACGGTTGCTGCCGGGGGGTGGCCTGCGCCGGTTGGATTTTGTGACGTTCGATATGGACCTGGGGCTGGATGGCAACCCGGCGGACGATCCCGAGACCCGGGCTTTGGCCACCTACTCCTTCTCCGCCCTGTATCAGGCGGTGGACCAAGGAACACCTGAACATGTCCGTCTGGCCCGCATGGAGTGGCACCATCGGTTGGCGATTCCGGCGGCCACCTGCATCCTGGGTTTGCTGGCCATTCCGTTGGGATTGCAGCAGGGGCACCGCAGTGGGCGGGGGTTTGGTTTTGTGCTGGCCATTCTGGTTCTGATGCTGCATTTCACGTTGATCACCCTGGGCGAACTGCTGGCGCATCGGCACGTTCTGGATCCCTTGCCGGGATATGGGGCGCCCAATGTGCTGATGGTCTTGTTGACGCTCCATGTCTACCGGGAGTCGGCGCGCGACCGACCGGTGTTTTTGGCGGACCGGGTGCAGGCTGCCATCCAGTTTTTGGCGCGGGTGGTTTCCATGCGGCGCGTGGAAACTCCCGGGGTGGAGGCTTAGCGCATGCGCATACTGTTTCGGTATGCGCTGATGCGTTTTATCGTGGGGTTTGCCCAGGTTTTGGGGGTATTCACCACCATGTTTTTTATCTTGGACGGAGCCGAGCAGGTGCGGCGTTTCAGTCATGCACCGTATGCCGATTGGCAGGGTGTTTTGCAGGTGTTGGTGCTGCGCATCCCCATTTTTCTGGTGCAGTTGTTACCGCCGATTGTCCTGCTCACCACGTTGCTTGTTCTCTCCCGTCTGGCGCGGCACAACGAAATCACGGTTATGCGGGCCGGGGGCATCTCCATCTACCGTGTCTTGTTGCCGTTTCTGGTGGGGGGTGGGCTGGTGGCGGCGATACAATTTTTGATTCAGGATCAGATTGTCCCGCGTGCCAATCAGGCCTCTTATCGGCTGTCCCAGGCGATGGAGGGGCGGGAGACCGATATCTCCCTGACCCGGGATGCGCAGGATTTTTGGTTGTGGGACGGGAATCGGGTTATTCATGCCGAGCAGGTTTCGGCGCAACATCATGTGTTGTTCGGGGTGACGGTGTTGCAGTTTGATGACCGGTTCCATCTGATTAGGCGCCTGGATGCCCGCCGGGCGGAGCGTTGCACGGAGGGTTGGAAGCTCATTCAGGGGGTGGCCTATGATTTTCTCGACAGCTCCGCGCCACACCCCTTTCAACAGCGTTCCTGGGATGTCGCGTTGGAGATCGAGCAGTTGGATCGGAATACGCCGTCGCCGGATGCCTTGTCGGTGCGGCGTCTCTGGGTGATGGCGGAGCGCCTGGAGCGGGAGGGGTATGACGCCACGTTGTATCGGCTGGTTTTGCAACGCAAGATTGCCAATCCATTTGCCGCATTGGCGGCCATTTTGTTGGCGTTTCCTTTCGCTTTGCGCATGCATCGGCTCGGGGGGACGACGCGGAGTTTGACGGCGGGTATTCTGGCAGGATTTATCATGTTCATCACGGCTGATATGACCATGGCGTTGGGGGAGGGGGGCAGGTTGCCGCCTTTGGTGGCGGCCTGGTCGCCGGTGGTGCTCTTTGCCAGTCTGGGGGTTTTCATGTTGATGCATTTGGAGGAGGAGGCAAGGGTGTAGACGAGGGATATAGGGAGATCTCTTACGCATGAGGAGTATTCCTTGAATCCGGGTCACTATTCAGTATCAGGTCTCGAAAGTGAGGCAGATTTAGATTGATGCTGATGAGTTGCATACCCGAATTGATATGGCTCAATATGGATTCCGGGGGCATGGCCTGAAGCGGTGAATTAAGGTAGCATGTTCGGCAGCAATTCACCTTCACTGGGAGGTCAAGGATGATTCCCCAACCAATGGTCAAGATCCAACACCTGGTCAGTGACGAGCAGTGCTACGAGACCGTCCGAACCAGGACGATGTCCAGCAGATGACGATGCGACTTCGGGAAGGGGTAGAGAAAAAAAACACCGGTGACATTGTCGGGTGAGGTGGAATGCGACGAGGTCTACGTCATCGCGGGCCATAAAGGCCGCCCTGACAAAGTTCTGGAGAAGGGCCGAAAAGGTCGTCGGAATTGGCTGAAAGGCGCCCGGGGACGAGGGACTTTGGCAAAAGAAAAGCCGCCAATCTTTGGGATGATCCAGCGTTCGGGTGAAGTCGTCATCCGAATGCTTCCCAATGTGCAACAGGTGACCATCGCTCCGCTGGTGCAAGCATTCATATCTCCTGGGAGCCTTGTGTTTACAGATGAATTTGTCATTTATGATCGCTTGTCAGAATGGGGATATGGACACAAGACCGTCAATCACAGCCTGGGCGAGTATGCCCGGAATGAAGATGGTGATGGATTTCATGAAGTCCACGTCAACACCATGGAAGGGTTTTGGGTAGTGTCCCTTCTTGGTTGATCGCGGTCACACAGCCCTACCAAACTCGAAT
>JADGBZ010000100.1 GCA_015231175.1 Magnetococcales bacterium
GGGGAGATTCTGGAGCGGATGATGGGGTTGGAGCGGGAGATTATGGCCGACCTGGAAGAGCTGCGGGGGATGATGGGATGAAGACATTCCCGCTGGCAGAGGTATGTAGGATTGATATGGGGCAGGCCCCGAAAGGAGCTTCCTATTCACAGGATGAAGGAATCCCTTTGATTGCTGGTGCCGGAGATTTTGGCGAATGGTCTCCCAAGCCAACCAAGTTAACCACAGAGCCATCCAAGGTTTCTCAAACTGGGGATATCATCCTTTGCATCCGGGCAACCATCGGTGATCGGAATTGGTCTGATATGGAATACTGCCTTGGGCGGGGGGTGGCTGGTCTTCGACCCAAGGCCAATCTGGATACCAACTACTTATGGCACTGGCTTGATTCAGCTAAAGGCGATTTGATGGCTCGCGGAAGAGGAGCCACTTTCCTTCAAGTAACCAAGAATGATCTGGCAACATTGCCCATCCCCCTCCCACCCCTCCCGGAGCAGAAGCGCATCGCGGCGATTCTGGACAAGGCCGACGCCATCCGCCGAAAGCGCCGCCAAGCCTTAGGGCTGGCCGACCTGTTCCTCCGCGCCGTCTTCCTCGACATGTTCGGCGACCCGGTCACCAACCCGAAGGGGTTGCCTACCACTCCAATCAAAAAACTCGGCCAAGTGGTAACTGGCAACACCCCTTCGCGGAAACAGCCAGATTATTATGGCGATGGAATTGAGTGGATTAAATCAGATAACATTAACACCCCAGACCATTTTTTAACGCCTGCCGAGGAACATCTCACAGAAGCTGGGCAGGCAGTTGCGCGTACAGTCCCTTCAGGGTCCATTCTGGTCACATGTATCGCTGGCAGCCCAAGCTGTATAGGAAATACCGCCCTTGCCGATAGAGAAGTGGCTTTCAATCAACAAATAAATGCTATCGTTCCTCATGCAGGGGTTGACCCTTACTTTCTATACGGGCAAATCCTCACAGGAAAAAAGTTGATACAAGGAGCTTCAACTAACTCAATGAAGGGAATGGTGAGCAAAGGGAAGTTCCAGGAAATAAATGTCCTACACCCATCCATTGAAGAACAGAAAAAATACAGGAGTGTTTTTGATCGCCACCAAAAACTATCCGCCATCTTAAAACGGCAGGACTTCGATGCCGAAGACCTATTTAGCTCCCTCACCCAACGCGCCTTCCGGGGGGAGTTGTGATGTCCATTTGCTATGATCACCTTCAGCATCGACTACCGCGCTTTGCCAAGGGGTGTCAATCGGGAGACTCAGAATGACGGGCTTGGTTGATCTTGATGAATTGGCATTGCGTTGCAGGGATGATCAAGCTCGGCAGTATATTCATGAAGCCGTTGCCTGCTACAAGGCAGGTGCTTTCCGTTCTTGCATTGTGGCCACCTGGAACGCCGTGGTTTTCGATTTCCTTCATAAACTAAGGGAACTGGATCTAACCGGCGACAGCAGGGCTCGGTTAAAACTCGGTGAGTTCGAGAACATTCGTGCTGGAGGAGAAAGTCGGCTGAAGGAAGCCTTGGATTTCGAGCGGAGCGTGCTGGACGTTGCAGCCGATAATTTCGATCTGCTGACCCCACTCGAAAAGTTGGATCTGCAACGCCTTCAAGATGATCGAAATCGTTGCGCTCATCCCAGCATGCAATCTTCCGAGGCACCCTATCAGCCTACGGCGGAACTCTCCCGAACTCACCTCCGCAATGCCGTTGAGATCCTCCTTCAGCGCGAGCCGGTTCAAGGGAAGGCCGCGTTCGACCAGATTTGCCAAGAGGTGAAATCAAAATATTTCCCGGAAGATGCCTCCGCAGCGGTCAAGCATTTCCAGGGTGGCCCATTGGCAAGGGCACGCAAGGAACTGATCCGCAACTTGGTGGTGGGTATCACCAAGAGCAACCTTGAAGATGACCTTCCAGAAAATGAACGGCGTCGGCAGTTGGCCGCAATCGGGGCCATCATCATCATGCATCGGGCAATCGCCGAAGGTGTCCTATCCCAAGACTTGATGCGAATCATGGGGGCGGTATCCGATGCCAACATGGTGAAGGTTGTGGAGTACTGCCACCGCATTCCAGAAGCCTGGGATGCGGTTGGGGCAGCTATTCAGGGAAAGATCAAAAAGTTCGTGGAATCAGCGGAGGGTGACGATCTTACCTCCTCACTCGCTCATGCGATTCAATTGCCAGAGGTAAAAGCTGTTGCTCTCAAAAAGATTGAAAGCCTCTCCTATATCGAACTCGCTACCGTCATTGGCATCCATCCGGCTCCCGAGCTTATCCCTTATGCGATGACCCATTTTTCACAAGCTGGATCCTACCGTGGTTCTGAACACCTTGCCCGAACGCTGATTCTCCCTCTTGCCAGTATTCTCTCACCTGATGACCTTCGAGGTATTTTGAGTACTGTTCCTGAGAACGGGCAAATTTGGGATGCAGGGGGAATTCCGGAAATTCTTGGACAGCTGTTTGATGAGACGGAAAAAATCCGCACAAAATCATCTGGGCATTGGAAAATGCTGATCGTGAAGTTAGGTGAAGTCTCGCATAACATGGAATGGTGGCGGAAGACCTTGGGTGAAAAATTGATTCAGGCTGGAGTCATTTCTGAAGACGAGTTTCCCGAGGGCCGCTGATGTCCAGTGGCAGCATGGGAATGGACAAGAGGTGCCAAACAGGGCAAAGGACATCCACATGAACAAAACCGTCACCGCCATCGAAGCGGAAACCCGCAAACTCACCCCGACGGCGCGCCTGGAACTGGTGGACGCCATCCTGGGCAGCCTGGATGAAACGGACACGGAGATGGATCGGCTCTGGTCACGGGAAGCGGAAGATCGTTTGGCCGCCTACCGGCGAGGGGAGCTGAGCGCCGTTTCCCTTTCCGACATTTTTCCGGCATACGGCAGGCCATGATCCTCAAAGCCCTCACCCTGGAGAACTTCAAGGGCATCCGCGAGCCGGTGCGCATCAAGTTCGCGCCGGTGACGCTGCTCTTCGGCCCCAACAACGCGGGCAAAAGCACCGTCGTCCAGGCGCTCCACTACGCCCGGGAGATCTTCGAACGCGGCAACGCCGACCCGGGCCGTACCCTCCTGGGCGGGGATGTGCTGGACCTGGGCGGCTTCGACAGCCTGGTCCACAACCACGACCGCAGCCTGCCCATCCGCATGCGCTTCGAGTTGGATCTGAGCCGGGAGGACCTCCCCACCTTCCAACACGATGCGGAGATGAACGCCGACGCGAATGCCTGGAGCCGGCAGGTCAAAAGCGCCGCGTTGGACATCCGCATCGAATGGAACCGCTGGCTGGATGGCCCTTGCGTGGCCCACTACGCCGTGGAGATCAACCGAACCCTGTTCGCCACCCTGCGGTTCGCCGATTCAGGGCGGGGCATCATTTTGGAGTTCCCCGAAGCGGCCCATCCCCTGTTTGAGCAGGATGAGGACGAAGAGAGCCGTCAGGACATCCTCGCCGGCCTCTCGGACTATCGCCCCACTGGCGCGGACGAATCGAGCCTGATGCTGGAGGGGTTGGACACCCCGTTGCCAACCTGGGGCTCCCCCTTGCCATTCGCCCGGGAGAATTGGCTTATCGATGGCACTGGCGAAGAGTCAGAGCGGATCTACACGCTGGCGAGCTTCACCGATGTGATCAGCGGCCTCATCGTCGGCCCCGGCATGATCTTGAAGGATGTACTCCAACGCTTCCGCTACCTGAGCCCCTTCCGGGAGATGCCTGGCCGCAATCACCATCCCGCCCGGTCGCCCGATGAATTCCGTTGGTCCAACGGCATGGCCGCCTGGGATCTGCTGCTGCTCAAAGGCGAAACGCTGGTGGAGAAGGTCAACGCCTGGCTAACTCACGAGGAGCGACTGAACGCCGGTTACCGGGTGGAGGTGAAGCGCTACAAGGAGCTGGAGGTCAACGGCCCCCTGATGATGGCCCTGACCGGCGAAACCGTACTGGATGATGAAGAGTGGATCCGCGACGCGGTGAGAAGCCTTCCCGAACGGCGGCAACTGCTGATCCGCGACCAGCGGCGGGATGTGGAACTCTTCCCCCAGGACGTGGGCGTGGGCATCTCCCAGGTGGTGCCGGTGCTGGTGGCCGGCCTCCACAGCCAGATGGGCATCGTCGCCATCGAGGAGCCGGAATCCAACATCCATCCTGCATTCCAGGTGGCCCTGGGGGATCTGTTCATCTCCCAGACCCGGGAAAAACCGGACCTGATGTTCCTGGTAGAGACCCACAGCGAGCACCTGATGCTCCGCTTCCTGCGCCGCATCCGGGAGACCGGCGAGAATGAACTCCCGCCCGGCGCGCCGTCGCTGACCCCCGAGGGAATCGCCGTCTACTTCGTTGAACCGGACGATGATGGCCCCCGCATTCACCGCATCCGCATCGACCGGGATGGCGATTTCATCGACCGCTGGCCCCGAGGCTTCTTCCAGGAGCGCATGAAGGAGCTGTACGGATCATGATCCACGAGTTCGCCCTGGATCCGGAGATGGTGGCCCGCTGGCACGACCGGGGGGAGTACGCTTTCTTTGCGGGCCGGTTCGGCATGGATGCGGGGCGGGTGGTCTCCGGCTACCCCAAGAAATGGCGGCAGATGGTGCGCAAGGCCTTCTTTGATCAGGTTCCCGCCGGCGACCCCAACGCCGAAATGCGCCTGGAGGCCCTGCTGGATACCCTCTGCGAAAAGATGGTCAAACGCCCCAGCAGCTTCCCGGGTCTGCCATCATGGTTGGAAAAGGCGGAAGGAGAGCATGGGGAGCGCCCCTTTCGCGGCATCCTCAGCCACGACAACCCCCGCAATCGGCCCTTCATCGTCACCACCGGTGAACTTGCCTATGGCACGATCACCGATGAGAAGAACGCCCAACACTGGGAGGTCCCCCCAGCTCCGTCACCCCCGCGCAATGCCAGTGAGTTCGCCCAGGTCGTCGCGCCCATCCTGCGGTGTTGCCAGCATGCGGTGTTCGTGGATCCCCATTTCGATCCGGACCCGTACCGTCCTCGCTTCCTGAACACCTTGCGGGAGATGCTGGCCATCCTCTGGGGGCAGAACCATGGCCTGGACTCACCCCTGGCGGAACTGCACATCAGCGCCGACAAGAAAGGCGAAAACGAGATCCTGAGGAAATGCCGCACTCACCTGCCAGACGTCATTCCCCAGGGCGGAAAGCTCCGCGTCGTCATCTGGAAAAGCAGGGCCGGCGGGGAAAAGCTCCACAACCGCTACCTCCTGACGGACATCGGCAGCGTGGGATTCGGCGTTGGCCTCGATGAGGCGGATGAGGCCGGTCACGATGAGTCCGACGACCTGTTCCGGCTCTCCAGCGCCCAGCATGCGAAGCGATGGGGGCAGTACGTGAGCGCGTCGGCGTTTGACATGGCCCCAGGTTCACCAGTTGATATTGCACCCCCGTGAAGCACAAGGCAGAGGCTTAACCACAATCAGGCCTTCGCATTCCCTCGCATCACCCGAACCTCCACGAGCTTCTCCCGGCACTCCTCCGTTGATTTGTGGCTGGTTCCCAGCTTCGCCTGGAAAATCTGAAGCGCATGAGAAAGCTGCTGTTCTGCGCCTACCAGATCGGCTTTATCAATCAAGATCAAAGCCAAGTTCATCAAATCGCTGGCCACATCCTGATGCTCAGGGTCGAAATATTTCTCATCAATTTCAATCGCGCATCGCATATGATGCTCCGCTTCATCCAGAAGCCCGCCTTTTCTGAGCAGCATTGCAAGGTTGTTGTGACGAATCGCCAGCCGGTAATGATGTTCGGGGTAGCAAGCCTCGCCGATTTCCAGGGCTCTTCTGAGGCAGTCGCATGCCTCACCAAATTTTTCCTCCCCTTGCTCACTCAACGAACGGGACAGATTGCTCAGATCTCGTGCCACGGCATCATCGTTTCCGCCATAGTGACCTTTGTCGATTTCGAGAGCGCGTCGGAAATTCTTTTCTGCTTCCCCCAATCGGCCCAACCTCCTGAGCGCCAACCCCAAATTTCCATGCCTGATGGCTACGATTGGATCATCCGGACCCAAGACTTTCAGCCCTACATCCAGCGCTTTTTCAAGAATTGGCAGCGCCTCCTCAGAACGATCCTCACCGCGTAGCAGCGTCCCCAGATTGTTGTACACAGTTCCCAGGATGGATGAGCCATCTGGCAGGTGTTTTTCCCCCTGGATCATGGCCTGACGATAGACATCCTCCGCCTCGGTGATTTGCCCGAGTTTCCAGTGAATACTGGCGACATTATCCAGGAGGTTGACCGCCTTATCCGCCTGGCATTCCGCACGTAAAGACTGATTGGCGGCTGCAATGGCATGCGGAAGGAAGGGCAACGACTTGTTCCATGTATCCTTGTTGTTTTCCTCGTAGGCGATGGCGGCAACCGCCAGTTCCAGCGCCGTATTGGCATATTGGAGTTGCTGCTCGCGAGAATGCCCTTGGAATATGACCTCTTGAACCAGTCGGTGAATGGTGACGGTATTCGGTCCGGCCTCAACCAGGGAAAGCCGATGCATGGCTCGCCATGCTTCCTGAAGGGAGAAACCCTCTCCCGTCGCATTCCTCAACGATTCCGAAAGAACTTCCTGGGCTACCGAGATAATTTCCTTCGGGATGGCATCAGGGGCAAAATAGGCCAGAAGGGAAATCAGTACTGGCGCTACCGGGGATGTTTCAGCCAGCCTTTTGAACGAAATGTCCCACGTCGTGGCGACGGTATGGGAATAGCCCCCCTCATTCACCGGGGGGCTTGCTTTCAAAAGGTGGCCTTGGTGGTTTTGAAAAAGCTCGAGATAGGCCACAAAATCCAGCCCACTCTCCTCCATGTAGGCAGCCGCTTGAGCGAGAGCCAGCGGCAAATCCCCCAAGGCAGCAGCCAGGCTGTCCGCGCCATTATCGGATTCCCGACCCGTACGCTTCAGTAGGTAGGCAATGGAATCCCGGCGATCAAATGTCGTGACGTTCAGTGAGTCCGCCACCCCTCTCCAGGCGCTGTATCGAGAGGTGATGATGGTATGCCCTTGACCACTGGACACCAGATAGTTGCGAATACTGTCAGGAGTTTCAACGTTATCGAACACCAGCAGCCAACGGTCACGGTCAATCAACCATTGTTTTAAGCTTTCTACGGCTTGTTGCGATGTGCTGAAAGGAAGGTTGAGAGCCTTGGCCAAGTCCGCCAGGTCGGTCGTCATGGTGGCCTCGTCTTCACTCCGGACCCACCAAACCACCTGATATGAATCCCGCCACCGGTAGGCATATTCATTAGCCAGTTGCGTTTTTCCGACCCCGCCAAGGCCATGGGCAGCCTGGGTCAGGGCTGTTGGTGATCCTGACTCCAGCCTCTTCCTGAGGCTTTCCAACTCCCAAGACCGGCCAACGAAATTCCTATTTCTGCTGAGTTTCAGGTTGTGGAGCTTATGGTCGGCCCCGGGGAAATCCGGAGGTATTCCATTCATCCCTGATGGTTGAGGTGGCGCAGATCGATGTCCAAGCGTCTGGCGGACTCCAAGGAGAATCACCCCCACAGCGGTTTGCGGGTCCAACTCCCTGAGATCCACTGATGCCACCCTTCTCAAGGGTGGAGGCAAGCCGGATCCATCCAGGGATGATATTTCAATCAAAAGCAATCGGCCTCGTCCAGACTTGAATGTCCTTGATTGGAATCCTTCCCATGCAAGATGGCAGCGTCTATCGATTGCGTGACCGGAAACCAAGCCGATGAGCAGGTCCACATTCAGCCCATCCTCTGCACCGTCATCAACGGCAGCCTCATTTCCCAGGGGCAAGACCCGCACTTCCGAGTTGTAGCCTCCTGCGTTCAGTGTCCAAGAAATCCATTCCGCCCATGATTTATCATCAACCGCGCAGGTAACCACTACTTTAACAGGGGTTGAAACAGTTGGAACATCAGAAGAGCTTTTCTCTTTTTCGGAAAGCAGCACAAGACGGGCCAACTCATCCCGGATGACATCTTCATCCAAGGGACCATCACGGTAGAACCAGGAGGGATCAACAACACCGAGCACCTGCGCCGCAATTGAAGCGTCAGCAACCTTCAGCAATTCAAATCGATGTCTGACGGCCCGGGTAGTGAAGGTGCTCTTGGTAATAGCCCGCCACCGCGATGCGGTTACCTTATCCGTGATGCCGAGCGCCTTAACCCCGATGTGGAATAGCTGCCCGGCTATGCGCTCGTCGTACCCCATGGCCGTCCTTCTTCAAATTGTTGAATCAACATCAATGGATCCATCCCAGGTCCAACGCCCGGCGAATGGCCAAGTGGTCGTTATCTCCGGCACCCAGCTTGTCCCGAGCACTCTCCACGGCGTAATCGACCGTCCGTTTACCTCTTGATATCCGATCAGCAATTTCCTGCCTCTTGAGCCCATCGGCCAGCATTTGCAAAACGTCGCGTTCGCGAGTGGTCAGCATCTGAAGTTCTTCCCCCTTCTCGGTCTGCAAAGCCGCCTGCATGTAGTCATGAAAGGCGCGCAGGACCATGGCAATTTGCCCGCCCTGGTGCTGGTACAGCTGATCGAATTCCTTGTGCTTCATGTCGGAGCCGAAGGAACACCCGGCAGGCCCCATGCCACGCTGTTGGGTCAGGGGAATCATGAAGCCGATCTCAAATCCCGTCTTGTCGGCGGCATCCTCCTGAAGATCCTGGGTGGCGCGGGACCAGCCGTTGGTTGGCATCAATCGTCTGGTGGAATCTGAGAATCCATTGTTCCAGAAACGCGAGAAAGCCCGCCCCATGGCCGTTGGCCCAACGCCCCCATACCAAGCATGACGGACCCCAGGGTCCACGTTCTGATACCCGCAATGCTGGTAATGGTCGCGCCACCCCTTATCAAGCGTGCTGTGAAACTCCAGCCGGTCCCCATTCTGGTAGGCGTAGACGAGGTTCATTGCGCCCATCGGCGCCAAACAATCGACCAGCCTCTGAAAGACATCTCCAGAAGAGCGCGCCCTTGGCGCATACCTCATGAATTCATCCCAGGACAGGGCATGCCCGGCTCTCTTCGGATAGCTGGTGAAGGTGACTTCCAGTTCCTTCAGCTTCAATCGAGGTTGGATCCGCATACATAGCCCTCCAGAGAAAACCAATCAGCCTACCTGAAAACCTCCTGATTCCATTGCGCGCTTGCGCAAGAAAAGAAATCCGGTCTCCACCAGAATTTGAGCCAGCCCGGGACGCGAATACACCCGACTTCATCGCACGCTGACCTGATGGCAGCAGGTGTCGATCTGCCGCCAATAATTCAGCCTGCGGCACTTCACGGCACTTTTTGTCAATCGGCTTCAATCGCCCAAACAGCCGGTGCGGGGCTAGCTTCGGCAGCAACAGCAGGTGCATGCGCCTTCCCGGCCAGGCCACCGGGCACTGCCGACCCGTCACAGGTACGGATGACTGGTTTCCAGCGATGCGTAAGCGGCGGGTCGGCCATTTTTCAAACTTCTTCACAGCCGAATGGATAGCTGGAGGAACTGGAGCATGAACGGATCACCCCAGACCGACAGAGGCCGCTCCTCATCATACAGGATGGGAATCAAAGGGGGGATCTTTTCTTCGCCGGAGCATGACTTTTGGCCTTTGATCCGGAGCCTACCTACCACCAAGACCCTGCTGGTCGATGCCGGACTGGGATCTATCGACCACGGCCAGTTCCCGGGCCAGACGATGCAGGCGCATGACTGGGCCGACCTCATGGATCTGGCGGTGCTCATCGGGGGCGGGAATCCCTCATTGAATGGCGATCTGCCGTTCAGCTCCCAGCATCACGCCTCGGTCCTTCAGGACATGGGCGGGATCGACCCCACGGAAAATGTCGAGACCATCCTGATCCGTGGATGGGGAATCCGGGCCATCCTTGAATGGCATTGCCAGGGGCTCCCCGAATGGGCGGGGAAGGACAACACAACCGCCTTTCACCATTTTCAGAACACCCTGCTGATCCGCCTCCTGCGGCAGATCTTCCGCGCCTCCCTGCGCAATATCCACGTCTGGACCACCTTTCCGCTTAAGTCTTCCACCGAGACGGCGGGATCGAACTCCCGACCATTCCCGGACCTGCCGGAGGGGACCGTCCACGAGCTGATGTGCGTCACGGATTTGGTGCTTTCCATGGCAGAGGTCTGGAAGGACGGCTCCCCCCAAACCGCCTTGATCACCGACCACCACAATGCCTGGGGCTATCCCGCCAAAGCCTCCGGCGCTTTGGGCCTTGATCCGATGGAGCCCACGGACATCGCCGCACTGACCAGGAAGGTCATGGCATCGGTCCGCAACGTGGGTCAGACGGAACCCATGAAGGGGCGGTATTCCATGAATTCAAACGGATGAGCGTGGGTTGAAGCCGGTTGAGAACCGGAAGGCGATTTGCCTTCCAGGGTTCCGGCGACGACGGCAACGCATTTTTTCTGCATCGTTTTTACAGATTTTACGGGATTGCGGATGGCCGGGCTGGGTTGACCGGCATGCCCCCGAGGCCATCCTGCTCCCCCACCAACCGGGGGCATGGGACATGAGGAGACAGGAGATGAACACACCGTTGTTGGCTTTGACCGCCATGTGCGCCGAGCAGGTGGCGGCCATGGAGAC
>JADGBZ010000101.1 GCA_015231175.1 Magnetococcales bacterium
CCCCCCTGACAGAAACTGCTTGACAGTCAAGACAGTTGCTGGACCCCGATTCGTTCCGGGTGGTGAAAGATCGTTAACAGGAGATACAAACAGTGGCGAAAAAACGTATTGGGGTCTTGCTCTCCGGGTGTGGCGTTTTTGACGGAGCGGAGATTCATGAGGCGACCTTGACGCTGTTTTTTTTGGATCGGGCCGGAGCCGAGGCGATCTGCATGGCGCCGGACATTCCCCAACATCACGTCATCAACCACATGACGGGACAGGAGATGCCCGAATCCCGCAATGTGCTCGTGGAGTCGGCCCGGATTGCCCGGGGCCAGATTCGCGACCTGGCCGCCGTGGCGGTGGCCGATGTGGATGGCGTCATTTTGCCGGGTGGGTTCGGGGCGGCCAAAAACCTCTCGACGGTGGCCTTTGCCGGTCCCCAGGCCGAGGTGAATCCAATCGTGGCCTCCTTCCTGCGCGGGGTACGCGAGGCCGGCAAACCCATTGGCGCACTGTGTATCACGCCAGCTGTCATCTCCCGTATTTTCGCCAACCAGGGGTTGACCTTGACCATCGGTGACGATTCCGGAACAGCCGGGGCCATCGAGGCCATGGGCAATCGGCACCAAAACAGCGCGGTGGATGCTATCGTGGTGGATAAAGCCCATAAAATCATCACTTCTGCCGCCTACATGTGTGCTGCCGGCATCGGCGATGTGGGGCAGGGCATCGAAAAACTGGTGATCGAAGTGTTGCGGCAGGCCTGACCATGACCACACGACTGATTTATGCCGCCAGCGAAAGTTCGGCGGACATGTTCTACGCCACAGGGGTGTGGACCCCGGATCCCTTTTTATTCGTTCGGGAGGCATCGGGGCGCCGGCATGTGGTGACCTCGGTCCTGGAGATCGATCGGATCCGCCGGTTGGCGCGAGTGGAGGTGGTTCATGATTGGGAGCCCCTGCGGCAGGGCTGGTTGCAAAAAAATCCCGGAAAATCTCCAGAAACAGCCGACTTGATCTTTTGTTTCCTGGAGACGGTCGGCTCGCGGCATATTCTGGTGCCCCACGATTTTCCCGTTGGCCTGGCCGATCCCCTGCGCCGGTCCGGGGTGAGCGTGGAAGTGGCAACCCACGGATTTTGGCCGGAACGGGAGCGTAAACGCCCGGATGAGATCGACGCCATCCAACAGGCCCTGGCCATCACGGGACGTGCCATGGAAGCGGGGGTTGGCCTGATTATTGCTTCGGTCATCGGTGATGACGGTTGCCTCTACCTGGATGGTGCTCCGCTCACGAGTGAACGGGTTCGGACACGGATCCACAGCCGTCTGGTGGAAGAGGGGGCCTTCGCCCGGAATACCATCGTGGCGGGTGGCAGTCAGGGGGCTGATCCGCACGCGCCCGGTTCGGGCCCTTTGTTGGCTCATTGGCCGATCATCCTGGATGTTTTTCCGCGTGTGGAAGAGAGTGGCTACTGGGGGGATATGTCCCGGACCGTTTGCCGGGGCAGGCCGACAGACCGGGTGCGACGTGCCTGGGAGGCGGTACGACAGGCTCAAGAGGTGGCCATTGCCCGGATCCGTCCTGGTGTGGCGACAACAGAGGTTCACGCTGCGGTAAGCCGTCATTTGACCGATGCCGGTTTTGTGACGGGTCCAACCCCGGAAGGGTGCCAGGGAGGGTTTTTTCATGGTACGGGACACGGCCTGGGTCTGGATATTCATGAAGCACCACGGATCGGGCCGCGTGGTCCGGTCCTGGAGGTGGGGCATGTGGTGACCGTGGAGCCCGGTCTCTACTATCCGGATATGGGGGGGGTGCGTCTGGAGGATGTGGTCGTCGTCGAAGAAACGGGATGTCGAAATCTGACGGATTTCCCCAAAATTTTGGAGGTTTGAATGTGGGAACCTCTGCGGGGTCGAGAGGGTGCAATTCTAGCAGTGCCAGGAAGGCACGGATGACCCCGGGCGTTGGATGGGCCCGGGTGGGCATCGGAACGGAAGGATCATGAAAGCATCTCCCAACCGTGAACAGCAGATATTTTTGATCGTCGGCGGGGTCATTTTTGGTTTGATCCTGGTCGTAGTGATCTACAACATGATCCAGGATCCCAAGCAGACGGTGGTCGAGGATATCCGGCGGCCATTGGTGGTGGCCCCGGCCAATCGACCGTCCGAGGATGCCAAACGGCCATGGATCGAGACCGTCAAGCCGGCGCCGATTTTCGAGAGCACCCAGTCTCACGCCGTGGTTCCGCCGCAACCGGGTCAGGTGGATGAACAACCTGCCGGTGCCGCCGCGCCTGGAGAGGCAACCGGGGCTGCCCAGGCTGCCCAGGCCGAGGGTGGCCAAAGGAGCGTGCCGATTGCCGCCGCCGTAGCCACTGCCGTGGCCAGGAAAGGGAACAAGGTTCCGCCCGCAGCCGTGGCCGCAAAGCCTGAAGGGGGTGCGGATCCCATTGGCACCTGGGCCGCAAAGGAACAACGCGAAGAGGTGATGCCGGAGCCGGAAGAGGGCCCCCCTCCCAAGGCCAAAACCAACGGGAAACAATCCCACAATGAGCCGGCGACGGCCAAGCCGCCGCGTGGCAAAACAGAACAGGTTGCGGCGCGGCCCTCCGCACCCCCAGCCGCGCCCTCCGCTGCACCTCCGGAACAACACGCCAAGGTGTCGCATCGTCCAGCCAGGGAAGCCAATAGTGGGGATGCGGAAGATGTAAAAGGGAGTTATTCGGTGCAGTTGGGTTCCTTCAGCAGTGCCGATCGGGCCGCCGCGATCCAGGAGAAGGTGAAGAAGGTGGTCTTCGAGGGACACCCGGTTCCTGTCTTCCAGAAAGTCGGCACGGTGAGCGGTCAGTCCCACTACCGGGTGCGATTGGGGCCTTTCGCCACCCAGAAACAGGCCGAATTGGCGGCGCAGTTGGTCAAACGGCAGACAGGGTTCGAGGGGAGAGTCCTCTCCCCGGGAAAATAGTCGGCATCCAGGCATCCATGGCAGAACTTTTGATAGAGGGGATCCACTACCGTTACGGGCATCAACGGGTCTTGAATGGCGTGGCGTTACATGCCGGGCCGGGGGTGTGCGCGGTTCTCTTCGGTGCCAATGGCTCCGGGAAGTCGACTTTGTTGTCGATCCTGGCCACCCGCCTTCGCCTGCGGGAGGGAAGGTATGTCTTGAACGGGATGGATGTGTCGGAAGGGTATGACGTGGCGCGGGGGCAGTTGATGCTTCTGGGACATGCCACCCATCTGTATGGGCATCTGGATGCCCTGGAAAATTTACGTTTTTTCTGCGATCTTCGCGGCCTGGCCACGACGCCGGAACAACTACTCTTCGCCGTGGAGTCCGTGGGTCTGGGGCGCTCGTCCCGGCGACCGGTGCGGGGTTTTTCCGCCGGGATGCGCAAGCGGTTGGCCTTGGCGCGGGTCCAGTTGGCTGCCCCTTCGCTCCTGCTTCTGGATGAACCCTATTCGGCATTGGACGCAGCGGGTGTTGCATGGTTGAACGACATGCTGAGGGTCTATCTGGCCGATGGCGGGACGGTGGTCATGGCCAGCCATGACCCGGAACGGGTGGCGGTCCTGGACCACGTTCCTTATCGTCTGGAGGCGGGCCGTCTGCTCGCCTTGCCTCGGGAGAAGGGGAAAACAGCTTGTTGAGGGCGGCCTACCGTATCGCCTGGAAGGATGTGGTCGGGGATTTTCGGCGTCGTTCCACCTTGTCGGCGATGCTGTTTTTTGCCATTGCGGTGCTGGTCGTTTTTCAGGCTGCCTTTGAGCCGGACCGTCAGGAGGCGACCCGGTTGTTGCCCGGGTTGCTCTGGGTCACGGTGCTCTTCACCAGTCTGGTTGGTTTGGGGCGGGTCTTCCAGGCCGAGGAAGAGGATGACGCTTTTGAAGGGCTGCTTCTCTCCCCCATGCCACGTGGGATCTTGTATCTTGGCAAGTGGTGGGGCAATCTGGCTCTGACGCTGCTCGTGGAGATCCTGCTTCTTCCTTGCATGCTGGTGCTGTTCAATGTGGATGCCTGGGACCGGCTGCACGGGATTTTGGGGATCCTGCTGCTGGGTACCCTGGGGTTGACGGGGCTGGGGGTGTTGCTGGCTGCCCTGACCCGGGCGGCCCGGGCGCGGGAGACGCTTCTTGCCTTGTTGCTCTTGCCGTTGGTGGTGCCTTTGCTGATTGCCGGCGTGCAGGCAACGGGGATCGTCCTGACCCAACGCGGGGATTTGGGGCCCTGGTTGCAGCTCCTGGTCATTTTTGATGTGGTCTACCTCGCCATGGCCCCGTGGGGTTTTGGCTGGCTGGTCGAGGAGTGAAGCGATCGTGTTGAAATTTTTGGCCCGAATCCAACCGTGGGTGGGATGGACCGCTCTGCTTTTGCTGGTGGCGGGTCTTTTTCTGGTCTTCCATGCCCCGCCGGATTTCCAGCAAGGCCTTTCGGTCCGCATCATGTACATCCATGTCCCCTCGGCCCAGATGGCCTTGTTCCTTTACCTGTTTTTGTCGGGAGCCAGCCTGCTTTTTCTCTGGAAACGTTTTTCCACCGCCGATGTGTTAGCGGAGGCGGCGGCGCCGGTCGGGGCGGCGTTCTCCCTGGTGACCCTGGCCACCGGTTCCATCTGGGGCAAACCGATGTGGGGGGCGTGGTGGGCCTGGGATGCCCGGCTCACCTCCATGCTCGTGCTGTTGATCATCTATGTCGGGGTGATGGCCATGCGTCATGCGCTCGATGAACCTGCCAAAGGAGCCAAGGCGACCGCCATCCTGACGTTGATCGGCGCGGTGGATCTGCCCATCATCCATTTTTCCGTGGTTTGGTGGCGCACTCTGCATCAACCCTCCTCGTTTGAAGGGAAGCTCAAGCCAGCCATTGCCGGCCCCCTGTTGACCCCATTGATCGTCATGGCCGTGGCGGGTTTGGCCGTGGCGGCCTATCTGGTCATTCTCAAGTCTGGAAACGTGGCCGCGCAGCGCCAGCTGGATATCCTCGAAAGTGAAGGAGATGATCATGGGTGACTATATGGGTTATGTCTTGGCCGCCTATGGTGTCGCCTTGGTGGTCTATGGCGGTTTGACCCTGTTTTGGCAACGGCAGAGGCGGCATTTGCAGGCCAGGTTGGTTCTCGAAAAAAGGCCGGACGTTTAAAAGACTGGGATGGTCCAGGAAGGGCTGCGCCCTTCCTGGCGGGGTTCGGGGCGAAGCCCCGATAAAAAGAGACACGGTTTGGAACCATGAACAGAAAAAGTAAACGGATCATGTTGTTGGCGACTGTGATCATGGTGGGGGGGGCCTTGCTCTCCCTGCTCTACACGTCGTTCACCGACTCCCTGGTCTATTTTCACACTCCGACGGAAATTCGCCAAAAGTCGGCTGACTTTGCGGGCCGGAAGGTGCGGGTTGGCGGCATGATCCAAAACGGTTCCCTGGTTCGCAAGACCGGCACTCTGGAGGTGAGTTTTACCCTGACCGATGGCCATGGGGATGTGCCGGTCCATTACAACGGCGTGTTGCCGGATCTGTTCCGGGAGGGACAGGGGGCCGTGGTGGAGGGTGTCTGGCGCCACGATCTTCCCCATTTTGAGGCAGCAACGGTCCTGGCCAAACATTCTGAAGATTATGTGCCAGTCTCCATGACCAAAGAGGGGCTGGAGAAGGCGCAGAGTTCCATTCTTAAATCGGTGCAGTGATTGCCATGTGGATTGAAGTCGGACATTTTGCCGCATTGACAGCGTTCGTCCTTGCCTTGACCCAGACCGGCGCTGGTGTGTTGGGAGGGATTTTGGCTCGTCCGGCCTGGGTTCGCGTGGGGCGCCAGGCAGCCTTGATGGTGGCCCTGTTGCTGACTGTGGCGAGCCTGGGTTTGATCATGTCGTTTCTCCAGCATGACTTTTCCGTGCGCTATGTGGCCGAACACGCTTCCCTGAAACTGCCTGTTTTTTACCTTGCCACAGCCATGTGGGGGGGGCATGAGGGCTCTCTGCTGCTGTGGGTGTGGTTTTTGGCTGTTTTTTCTGCTGTGGCCGTGTGGCGGCATTGGTCGACGCATCCGCTTTCCATGCCTTGGCTGCTGGGTCTTCTGGGGGCGGTCATGGTGGGCTTTTTGTTGCTGGTGTTGTTTCTTTCCAGCCCGTTTGAACGGCTCTTCCCGGCACCGGCGGATGGCCGGGATCTCAACCCGATGTTGCAGGATCCGGGCATGGTGTTTCACCCGCCCTTTCTCTATCTGGGGTATGTGGGTTTTTCGGTTCCCTACGCCTTTGCCATGGCCGCCCTGTTGAATGGTCGCTCCGGCACCGAGTGGATTTTGGCCATGCGGCGGTGGACCCTGTTTGCCTGGGCCATGCTCACCACCGGTATTGTTTTGGGCGCCTATTGGGCCTATTACGTCTTGGGTTGGGGCGGTTATTGGGCCTGGGATCCGGTGGAAAATGCCTCCTTCATGCCCTGGCTCACCGCTACCGCCTTTTTGCACTCGGTGATGGTGCAGGAACGGCGTGACATGTTTCGTACCTGGAATCTTTTTTTGATCATCACCACCTTCTCCCTCTCGCTGCTGGGAACATTCCTGGTCCGATCCGGGGTTTTGTCGTCGGTTCACGCCTTTGCCAACGACCCGGGACGGGGGGTGTTCATCCTGATTTTCATGGCCGTGGTGCTGCTTTTTTCCTTTGGGGTGCTGGTTTTTCGTGCGGATCACCTCCGGAGTGGCACACCCCGTCTGGATACGATCCTCTGCAAAGAGAGCGCTTTTTTGTTCAACAACATGTTTTTTATGGTTGCCGCCCTGACCGTTCTCCTGGGGACGCTGTATCCCCTGGCCATGGAGACCCTGGCCGGAACCAAGGTGACGGTGGGGGCTCCCTATTTCAACAAGGTGTTTGTCCCGATCATGCTTGGCACCTTGGCCTTGATGGGGATGGGGTTGGTCATTCCCTGGCGGCGCGCCACTGCCGCAGCGTTGGGACGCATGTTCAGGTGGCCTTTGCTTCTGGCCCTGCTGGCGATCCTGCCGGTCTGGTTGGTGGGTGTGCGTCATCCCTACGGGATTATCGGCGCAAGTCTGGTGGTGTTTGTCCTGGCCACCCATACGCAGGATCTGTACAGGGGGGTTGCAGCACGCCGGCAACGGGATGGCCGGGCCTGGCCGACCGTCCTGTGGCACCTTGTGATACGCAACCAGAGACGCTATGGCGGTTTGGTGACCCACCTGGGTGTTTTGCTCATGGTCGCCGGTTTCATCGGCTCGGGGCTCTTTCAGCAGGAACGGGATCTGGTCATGCGTCCGGGTGATGTCATGCATATGGGCCCTTGGCAGTTGACTTTTGCCTCCATGGGTCGGGCGGCGCGACACAACTGGCAGGCCAACGAAGCAGTGATCCAGGCGGACAAAGGCAGGGAGTCCCTGACCCTGCTGCCCCAGAAACGCATCTACGACGGCAGCTCCCAACCCATGAGCGAAGCGGCTATCCACTCGACCTGGAGGGAAGATCTCTATGTCGTGTTGGGAGACCAGGTTGCGGATGGAGCCTGGGCTTTCCGGGTCTATCTGAACCCCCTGGTCATGTGGATTTGGTGGGGAGCGTGCGTGATCGCCTTGGGGGTCGGCTTGTCCATGTTGCAGGGGAGACGGTTGCGAAGGAAACAAGGGGCTTGAAAGAATGTAGTCATGATTCAGCGCCCTTGCAAGAAAAGCCCGGATAAAGTGTAACCATCTCTTTCGCGTTTTTTTTAAGGAAGTGTCGTATGTGGTGGAAAGCGCTCTTGTTGCTGGTAGTGGTCGGCATTCTGACCCTCTTTGCGTTGGGACTTGGCAACGATCCGCGTATGATTCCCACCCCGCTGATCAATCGCCCCGCCACGGACTTTGACGCCCAGGCCCTGGATGGTGGGGAAAAAATTCGCCTGAGCGCCTATCGGGGACGTTGGGTGATGCTCAATTTTTGGGGCTCGTGGTGTGGCAGTTGCTGGAAGGAACATCCCTATCTGGTGCAGTTGGCGAAACAGGTCCAATCCAGGCAGGACTTCATCATCATCGGTGTGGATTTCAAGGATACCGTGGAGGATGCCCAGGCGTTTTTGCGTCGCTACGGGGAAACCGGCTATCGGCACGTTTTTGACCCCGATCAGCGTATCGCCATTGATTGGGGTGTCTACGGCGCCCCGGAAAGTTATCTGGTCGATCCACAGGGCCGTATCCGATTGAAGCATACGGGGCCGCTCTACCCGGGATGGTTTGAAGCCGTGGCTCTGCCCTTGATGGCCCAGGAGCCGGGTGGCAAGGAGGGTACCCCATGAAGCGGTCATCGCCGGGCTGTGCAGTCCGGAAAATCTTGCTGTTTCCGTTGGTTGCCCTGGCGATCCTCTTTGCTTTGCCCGTCCTGGCTGGTGAGCGGCAGGAGGATCCAGACGAAGCCACGGTTCGTGACATTGCCCAGGGGTTGCGCTGTGCGGTGTGCCAAAACCAGTCGGTCTATGAGTCCAATTCCGACTTGGCCAAGGACATGCTCAAGGTCATTCGGCAAAAAGTGCGGGATGGGGGTGATTCGGCAGAAGTTCGTCAATATTTTCACGACCGCTACGGCGATTATATCTACCTGGAACCCACCCGCCAGGGGAGCAACCTGATTCTATGGGCCGGGCCTTTTCTGTTCCTGCTTGGGGGGGGAGTGCTTTTGGGTGTTGCCCTGCGCCGTTGGCACCGCGCCCGACTTTCTGGCCAAAGCCCTGTTGGCTCCGTCTCTCCTGCCTTGTCCGAGAAATCTGGGACAACCGCAAAAAAGGGGGGCAGGGATGGGGCCGTTCAGCACAAGGGTGGCACGGATGCGGACGATCGGCAGCAACGCATTCAGCGCGAGTTGGAACAGGTGGATTGAAAATACTGGGTTGGCGTATGACTCCAATGGGTCGTCACTATTCAGCACCCTTTCAAGAAAAGCCAGGAGATGAAAGCCTTTGTCAGGGCTTCGCCCCGAACCCCACCAGGACACCGTCTTAGGCCCTGCCAGGGAGCCAGCCCCCTGGACCCCAGTTCGTGGCCATGTGGTAAATAGTTACAATGGGTTAATCAAAAGCAGGCAGGACGAAAACCATGGCGGCACCTCGGGACGGCAACATGCACATCAACCTTTTGGCAGTCAACCTGCTCCGGGAAGGGATGAAACGAATTTGCAGGCAAAAAGGGGATTTTGCCAGGAGCGTGGCCACTTGGCGGCTCCACCTGCGTTTGGGGAAGGTTTTGGGAAAGAGTCACCTGCCACCACCCGACTATGTGCGAGCCCGGATGGATGACGATCCCGAACAGCTGGCAGAACGGTTGTGGGACCAGGAGAGCGCCCGGCAACTCCAAAAGTGGCATCGCGTTGCCCAAATCAAAAGAGAATTTGCCAACATTCAGGCATTTGAAAACTTGTACGGATCGATCATCGATACTTTCAAGGAGTCGGGAAGGAAACCATCCCAACCCGGAAGATCGCGCTCGCACCTGCGTTCCATGTTGTTGCTTGTTTGCGGGTGTCTCTGGTTCTTGCTGGCCCCACCTGCCCAGGCTGCGCCGGATGCCGATGGTTCTGTCGTTGCCACCATCATGCCTCTGCACTCTCTTGTATCGGGCACCATGGCAGGGTTTGCCAAACCGGTTCTGCTTTTACCGGGGGCATCTTCCCCTCATACCTACGCCCTGCGGCCATCGGATGTCCGTTCTTTGGAAAAGGCACGATTGATTGTCCGGGCAGGGAAGGATCTGGAGACGTTCCTGGAGCGCCCCCTGACCACCTTGGCGGCCCGGAGCCGGATTCTCTCCCTGCTGGAGCTTCCCGGAGTTCACCTTCTGCCTGGTCGGCGGGGTGGTTCCTGGGAGTCGCATCATCATGAGGCACAGGGGGGAGGTGCGTCGCCCGACCTGAAAAATGGGTCAGGTCACCCACATGATCCCCGGGATGGCCACGATTTTCTTCACGACCAGGCACACACAACCGGTTTGGATCCCCATCTTTGGCTGGACCCGGACAACGCCCGCATCCTGATCGTTGCCCTGGTCGACCTTCTGGGAGAGATCTGGCCGGAGCAAAAAAATCTTTTTGCCGAAAATGGTCGGCTGCAACAGGAGCGACTGCGGCAATTGGACAGCAAATTGCGCGAACTTCTGCACCCTCTGCAAGGCCATCCGTTTATCGTTTTCCACGATGCCTATCAATATTTTGAAGTTCGGTATGGTGTCAAAGGGGTTGGCAGCATGGCCCTGCATCCGGAACAGCCGCCCGGGGCACGCCGTATTGTGGAGCTGCACCAACAGATTCGGCGCTCCGGCGTGGCCTGCCTGTTCAGTGAGCCCCAATTTCGTTCCGACAGGGTTCAAGGCCTGTTCAAGGATTTTGGCTTGCGGTATGGCATCCTGGATCCCCTGGGCAGCGATCTGGCTCCAGGCCCCGATGCTTACTTTCGCATGATGGAAAATCTGGCCCTCTCCCTGCGGCGCTGTCTCCTGCCAGCCGGCAACGCATCGGGGTCCGGGGAGCCAGCCCCCTTGTATCTTGGATCCGAGGAAAAATGAACGCTTGTATCTTG
>JADGBZ010000102.1 GCA_015231175.1 Magnetococcales bacterium
GGAGGAAGGGCGCAGCCCTTCCTCCTGGACCTCCATCCCAGTTTTTTAATCGTTTATTTTTTTCCGCAAAGAAGGGCTGCCCGCATGGTTGTGCGTTCCATGACCTGCCTGGCATCCAGTTTTTGAACACCTTTCAAGCCCGTGTCGGCAGCCTGACAGGCCAAGAGAACCTCCGCCAGATGCGCAGGCGGGATGACGCGGGCCTGGTTCAGGAAAGATCCTTCATCTTTCCAGAAAATTTTAAGTTGGGTGGCAATCTGTCTGGGAGAGATCCCCTCGGCCAACAGCTCCAGGGCTTGGATCAAACGACGCACCCTTGCCACCAGGTTTCCCAGCAAAACCAGGGGTTCATCTCCTCGCTCCAGCAGACGGTCCAGAATATGAAGCGCACGTGTGACCTCACCTGCCGTGACTGTTTCGGCCAGGGCAAAGGGGGTATAGTCGACCGTCTCCCCCACCACCGCCAAAACATCCTTCAAAACAACGTGTCGATCCTTGCCCAAATACAACTGCAACTTTTCCAGCTCCTGGTGGGCAGCACCGGTGTCGCCCTCCAGACGTTGTGCCAAAAGTTCCAACGCCTCCTCGTCCACCGTCAGTTTGGCGATGGCAAACCGCTCTTTGAGCCAGCGATGAAAGTCGCGTCCCTCCAGGGGATAATAGGGGACACACCAACAGCTTTTGTCCGCTTCAAAGCGGAGACGCAGGCCACTCTTGGCATCCAGGGAGGTTGCCGTAAACAGCAGCAAGGCCACGGGGTTGGGATGTTCCAGAAGGCTTCGGATGGATGGCAGGAGTCCGGCAGGAACACGTTCGGCCTCGCGCACCAGGATCAGGCGCCGGGAGGCCACAAACGGCAGGGTGCGGCAGGCAGCGTAGAACCGTTCCTGGTTCAGGTCACCGCCATGAAAAAGTTCGGCATCAAAGTCGGCATCCTCGGCATGGACACCAAAAAGCTGGGCACGAATCCGTTTTTCGGTCTCCCGGATCTGCCCCTGTTCCGGGCCATACAGCAGGATGGCCGACGGCCATGAGCCACGCTGAAGATGGACGGCAAGTTCAGTCGATTTCAGCTTCATCGGTTACCCATTTTTTTTCCTGTCGCAGCAGTTTCAGTTCAAGATCAGCCAGCTTGATGTGACTGCCCGGGGGCAACTCAACCGGTTCCGATATTTTGGCTCCCTCCTGGATTTGCAGGGGTTTTCCGTTGACCTCGGTGCCGTTGCGGCTGCCCAGATCCACCAGGTACAGTTTTCCCTGAATCCAGTGCAACTCGGCATGCCGCCGGGAAACCATGGGCTCCTCCCCCAGTTCACAGGGTGTCAAATCGATCTGTACGACCACTTGTGGGGGATCATTTCGCCCCATGACCATGCGCGACTGGTCCAAGGCAAATGTTCTCCCTTTCCCGGGTCCGTTCAGCACGCGCAGAGAGGCGTTGTCCGACATCGATTGATTTTGTTCTCCGAGTCCTGGAATCAAATCCAACGCAAAAGCATTACCCATCGCGCATGACCTCTGTTCCGTGTTGCTAGTGACAAATCCATGCTTCCCCACCACGATTCGGCGTTACTATCTGGTGCCCTCTGTCGTTCACTTTTGACCAAATCGGCGCGTCGGCATGGGTGGTGTGGGATACCGCCCCATTTTGGCATTCCAATACGCCCATGAGCGCGGATCAATGATGCCTGCCGGTGCATGGTCAAGGGCATCACGAAGATCTTCTTCTGTCAAAAACCGCCGCAACAACTTCATATCTTCGTGCGTTGCCCATGCCAGCGCATAGGCGACAAAGCGGAAGGTATCGGACAAGGCCTCATTTGGCTCCTCGAACCACACAAGACGACGCGCCAGAGCCTCCGTGTCGGGGGTAAGTGGAATGGTTTTCACCGTGATGACGCCATATCCGGGTTGGCCACGTGGCAAGGTGCGACAATCGTGGGCAGACGGTCAAGATCGACGGCACACACGGCTTTCACCAGTCTGTCCCTGGCTGATTGCGGCAGGCGCCAAAGATTTCCATCCTCGAAGTAGGAAAGCGCTTTGAGCGTATTTTGCGGATTGAACGGCGTTCCGTAGATTGCCCGTGCGGCAGCAAGAGCCTTCGGCAAGTCGATCCTGCCATCAACCAAAAGAGCGTCCATGTCGAAATAGTCCTTTGCCTCAGCCCGCATTTGCACCACGGAGGCTTTCATGCCCGCAAGGTCAAGCAACGCAGCTACCTGTAGACCATTATCTGGTGCGATCAGCGGAGAGTGCAAGCGCGGAGTCCCTGGCAACCCAAAGAATGAAAGTTTGACCATGCCCCCACGGTCGACCGTGCAACTGAACGTATCCGGCTGGCGTTGTGTGACGATGGCCCCCTTTAGAAAGGGGATGGCAGGAATCAGTTTCGTCGGATCGAATGACTTGTCACCGAAAAAATCGAAATCCACGGAGTTGCGATGTCCGAGGTGGAGTGCAAGGGCTGTCCCGCCATAGAGCACGAACTCCGTTGGCACGGCAGCGAGTTCATCCCACAAGCGACGCTGGGGCGGTGGCAGGATGTCAAGGCGTGGGACAAAACCACAGGCTTTCATGCATGGTCCGTGCAAACACGCTGCACATCCAGACCGCAATGATCGTTCAGTGTTAATCGCAAAGTCAAACCGGACAACTCCCGGGGGTCTGGAGAGGTCTCGAACAGGTATCTGTTCAGGGGACGTTCCAGCAGTGTTTCCAGGATACTCCTGATGCGCCGGCCACCAAACAGGAGGTGATCTCCTTTGGCCATTTCGGCGCTCAGGATGGTGTAGATGCTCTGATCGATCTCCAGGGTCAACTGGTACTTGTCCCGGGCGGCAAGAGCCAGTTGTTCGACAAACTTGCGCCCGATGTCCTTGATGTATTCGGGACGCAGCATGTCGAAGACGACAATGTTGTCTCCCAAACGGTTCAACAATTCAACACGACCAATCCGACTGGTAAAATACCACGCCACCTCCTGGCGAAAGTGATCTTCCACCCGCTCGCGGGAAAAATCGTGGGTCGTCCCGGCAAGCTGTACCTGGCGCATGATTCCCGGGCGGATCAACTGCCCGGTTTGGGGATCGCTCAGGTCGGATGCCCCGATGTTGCTGGTGAAGATGATGACTGTCTGATGGAAATAGGCAGTCTGTCCCTGGCCATCCGTCAGGCGGCCATCTTCAAGGATCTGCAAAAATTTATCCAACACCTTGGGGTGGGCTTTCTCAATTTCGTCAAACAGCAGAATGCTGTGGGGGTGCGCCATGACCCGGTTGGTCAACTGACCTCCTGCTTCATAGCCGACAAAGCCGGGCGGTGCGCCAGCCAGTTTTTCGGCGGCATGTTCCTCCTTGTATTCGCTCATGTCGAAGCGGGCGAAGGCTCGTTCGTCACCAAAGACCAGTTCGGTCAATGCCTTGGCCAACTCTGTCTTGCCAACTCCGGTTGGCCCCACAAAAAAGAACACCCCTTTGGGTTGGGTACTTCCTCTGCCGCCGCTCATTTTCAGGCCGACACGGGCGCTGATCAACAGGTTGGTGACCATCTCGACCGCCTTGGGCTGACCCATGACCCGTTGCGCAAGCACCTGCCGGGCCTGGCGCACCTTGTCGGCGTGGAGCATTTCCCAGGGGTCTTCCGTCACGCCAAATTTGAAATGATCCACCAGCCGGGCCACCTGTTTGCGCCGCAGGGGAATGCGGTTTTGCCAGGAAGAGAAACGGAGCGCATGTAAATCGATGGTCTGCAAGCCATCCGTCAGGTCGGAAAACTCTTCGGCCAAAAGTTCCAACTCCGATGCGTGTCGTGGGGAGGGGCTCTCTGCCTGAATGGCTTCTCCGCCAAAAAATCCACGGGTTCCACGTCCAGGGCGGATATGGTTCATGGCAAACATGCGGCGTTCTTCCTTGTCGGGGCGTCCCACCTGCACGAGGGCAACGTGGGGATTGTCCCGATAAAACCACTCGGGAACCCGTTTCAGGTCACTGGCCTGAATGACCAGGGTGTTGGCATAGCCTTGCAGCGCTCCCTCCTGGATGATGGCCGCCTCCAGGGTGCATTTTTTCAAAAGCATCAGGGTATGGCGTTCTTCAGCGCCATAATGGGCAGCACTGGCTGTGAGCATGTCACCGAGGTCAAGAATGGCCGCCAGGGGAAGTTCGCTTTGCGCCAGGGTCAGGCGCAACTCCGCGAGGGCCTCTTCCGGTGCCAGCCGGCGTGGCCTCGGGGAGCCCATGGCAGCGCTGGGGAGGGCACGTGGCGGCGGGACGACGGGGTTGGCATTTTCCGGTTGGACGACAGCGGCAGTGGGCGCCATCAGGCCACCATCAACCTCCGCCTGTCGTGCAACGATACCGCGCCGGACCAGCTCGGCAAAGCGTTCCTGCAACCCGGTTGGCAAAGGTGGGACGGAAGGGTGACTCTTCCTGAAAGCATCGAGCGCGGGCGGTGCGATCTGGCCGGTAAAATTGAAACCATCCGTCGGGTCAAAACGCACGATCAGGTTGAAGTCCATCTCCCGCAGGCAGGTGTCCAAAAATTCAAACACGGAGAGATAACGCCCGCGCCACAAAAACTGGTCGTGAACATTGCCATGCAGCAAAATGTGTTTGCGCCGCAGCAGCAGGCGTTCAAACTCCTTGATCCAGCGTGAACTGAAATCACTCATGAGCGGTTTTTGCCGAAGGGTGCAGGGTGGCTGGCGGGCAGGGCCTGCTCATGGCTTTCCACATGATGGGGTGTTTTTTCCGCCCACTGGATTTCACCCAGGTCAACGCCGAAGGTGGCTGACAAGCGTGACCGCATGGCGTTCAAAAGCGTTTCCGCCGCAGCACAGGTGGCAAAGTGCTCTCCGGTGGTTCCATTCTGCTCGACGGTGTGGGGGTAACCGGGCATCTCATACCAGACATCCCCTTCCAGCGGGACGCTGGCCAACACGTTCTCTCCCGAGGCCTTTTCCGCCCTGAGCAGCAGGGCTGTGGCGGGATGACCCGGATGCTCCTCCCCCGCCTGGGTGGTCACAAAACCCATGGCCTGAAGTACAATGGCCATGCTGCGGGCGACATGGTCACGCTTGTCGGCTTTGAGCTGGGCGGCATTGGCTTGCGCCACAAGCCTTTGTTCGCTGCGGCGCGCCTGTTCCAGCAGGTGTGGAGGGAGTGCAAAGCGATTTTCGACCACGGCCTGTTCGGCGTCACGGAGCATGATTTCCAGGTCCAGCACTTCCCGAGGCAGCCAGCGCATCAGCAGGGCATCTTGCTGCATGGCGACACACAGGGATCCCAGTGCGGCAACGGCCATCTCGGCTTCGATCCTGCCCGGCGCGGGTGCGGATTGCCCTTCTCCCCGAGACAACTTTTGTTGACGCCACAGGGTTTGGCGGCGTTCCCACTCCTGCTTTTCCACCTGGCGCCGCGTGTGTTCTTCTTCCCTGGCCTGGCGGCGGCGCGCCGCTTCCAGGGCACGCTGACGCGCCTCGTTCAATTCGGCTGTGGAATATTTGGGGGTGCCGCTCATGGGGCTGATTTTCTGCTGTGTTTGTTGTGACAGAGTCATGCCCATGCCAATGCTTTCCATCTCTACATGTTTTGTATAGACATGACAAGGATGCGCTTGCCGGGCCGTGCTGCCATGACCGGGGGAAAAACAGGGAAAATATCGGTGTAGCACCTACCAAAAAAAGATTGGGTCGTGACGTTCATTGCGTGTCGAAATATGGAAGAAACTGTCACTCCTCACCGTTTTTGGGGGAATATCTGTGAGAGAGTCCTGCCAATGTCATGTTTTCTGCAATGGCATCATGCGGGATCAATAGATATTTCCACGGCTTGTTACCGTACTTAGCAGCATGGCCTCGGCCTTTTCCATCCTGCTCTGCATGGCGGTCAGAGCGGTAACGATTTCTTGCTCGCTGGCCGTTTCGGCCAGGGCGAGCGCTTGTGCGATTGCGGCAAGAGACACGGTGTCCTGCTCCTTTTTGGTGGGTGGAAAATATCTGGCCAGCACCTCGCCCAGTCCGGGCAGGGCCGGATTGTTGGTGAGGGCGGCGTTCAAAAGCGCCGTCACGGCGCCTGTTTTCGGGTCGAAGGAAAAAGTGGGAGAGATGTACCGGTACTCACCGGAGCGGATCATCTCCGCTGCCCTGGCGGTCCACTCGACCCTGGCGAGCAGGCCCGTCCCCTCCTGCCACAGCAGATTCTTGATCCAGCCGGCTGCCGGAGCCGGCAAGCCGTTGTCGACGGCGTACATCGACTGGTGCTCATAGTCGATCACCAGATCTCGCGCCTTGCCCTGGAAGTCGGCGATGACCCGGGCAGCCGTCTGGGCGTCGATCTTCCAGGCAGTGATTTTCGTGCCTTCGAGGGCGCCGGGCCTGCCGTCCACCGCGGAAAAGCTCCCGGACGGAAAAAGACGGATATCCTGCCCGGGTGACAGGGAGGTGGCGCAAGAAGCAATGGAGAGTATGTGTGCGTTCATGTCGGGCAGGATGCCCGACGCGACGGGGAAAGGGAGTGTGAAGGGGTTCAGCGGAACAGGGATTTTGGAGAGAAAAACAAAAACCGAACATGTTCGGTTTTTGGCTGCCTTGGGCTTCATGCGTCCGAGGCAGCGTCCATCCATGGCGGGATGGGGTTTAAACCCCGTTTATTTCTTCCTGGGTGAGGTTTTTATCAAGCGTGGGTAGTGAGGATGGTCGGGGCAGGAAAACGCCGTATAGAGCGTCTCAGGCGGTCGCCCCCAGGAGAAAATCCTGGATCGTGGCCATGATCGCTTTTTGGTCGGTGTCGTTGACCCCGAGAAAGGGCCGGGCGGGGATGGTGACCTTTTTGGCATAGACCACATGACTGCCGATCTGAAAGCGTAGTCGCTTCGCCTGCACGGGCACGATCGTGGCGCCGAACTGGTGAACGGCGGCGTAAAGGACGTTGGTTCCAACCACCACCTGGTCACGACCGGCCTTGTAGACGACCGACCCCCGCAAACGCGAGGACTCGGTCAAAACCTTCTTGATCTTTTTGCTGGCCCAATACCCCGGATTGTCCGGCTGCCACGCCGTGCCGTCCGGGGCCACCTGGGCATCGAAACGGACCTGGGTGGTTTCAATGATATGCTCGCCAATCGCCTGCATGGCAGGAGTCAGATCGGCGGCACGCGCCTGCAACCCGGCCAGCATGGCCAGGGCGGAACGGTCGTCGATCTGGATGTCGAGGGTGGCGCCGGACATATCAGATTTTAATCTTCCCTTCGCGCACCATACGATCATAGAACGACTCGGGCGGCGTCACACCAGGTGGATAAAATTTTCCGCCCATAAATCTCTCACCCTTGAAATATTCAGTGGGGGGATTGATTTTTTGCTCAGCAACCATCCTGTCCGCCATTTCATGGTGCCGTTTGATGTCTGCCATATCCTCTTCCGTCAAACCTGGAGCGTAGCCAAATTCCATCTTATTTCTCCTTCAAATCCACCTCGATCTTCCCATTGTCCAGCACACGGACAGCTTCAATCGTGAACTCCTTTCCTGGAGGATACAACACCTCCCTCTGGTCCGGGTAGAAAGAAAACGGCTCAACCCATTTCCCTGTCTTGGATTTGATGAAAAAAATGTACTCTCCCTTGAATTTGGTCTCGTTGATGGCCGTACTCATGAACCCGGCATCACTGTAAACACCTCCTGGAACAACGTTTTTTGCCACATGATCCGGCAAATCAGTCGCCCGCACCACATCGGCTACCTTGTTGGGCAGCCTGGCCATGGCAGCTTTCAGCGTCTCAATGACAGGCGCAAGACGATTGGCCTCTTCAAGATTCTCGTTCCGCAAAGCACTGTTGATCAGTTCGTGGTTCCGCTTGCCACTCCCGGCCTTGGTGAGTCCGGTATAGTGACGCAAGGCCGCCAGATCGACGACGGAGAGGTTGGTGGTGGAGACGCCATACCGCATGGCGCTTTGCTGGGCCTCCTGCGCCAGGGTGTTGACCTGTTCGTCCCCCAAAAGCTTTCTAAAGGCCACTTCCCGTGGCGGGGTGGTGATCTCTGGCATGATTTTTCGCAATCCTTCCGGCAATCCCGTCACCTTCTTCTCGACCACATCACGCATCCTCAATGCCAGAGTGGACCTCCCCGGCGCATAGTCCCACCCCGGATCGATCCCCACCGGGATCGTGTGCTTTTTGCCCTGCCGGTCGGTCCATTCGTAGGTGCCATCGTCTGGTGTGCTGTCCGGGCCTTGCTTGCCCAGCCGGGCCAGATCACGCGGTCCCAGGGAAACGATGTAGCACCGGCAATTCCAGCCGTTGGGCGTGTAGTGGGTCAGCCACCAGGGATCGTCCCAGCGCAGGGTGGTGCCGTGCCAGGCCAGATGCCAGGGGCGGGGATGGACCGAGTCGCCATGCCGGTATTGCCAATAGGGACGCAGCTTGACCAGCTCCGGGTCGGTCATCTGCTCATAGCGCCCGGCGGCGTAGGCCGTGCGAATATTGGTCTCGAAGATGATGCGCGTCCGCCAGTCGCGATCGCCGTTGTAGGCCCAGCCGTGCTTGGCGACAAGCTCATCAAAATCCTTGCGGAAGCTCTCCAGGGTGATGCCCTGGGAGATGGCCTTGTCCACGGCGCCACGCAGATCGGTCAACAGATCCGCCTTCATGGCGCCTGCCACCATGAAGCCGGTGTCGTGGCCATCACGCCGGAGGTCGTCCCAATGCGCGGTGGGGATGTTGATCTTCTTGCGGAAAAAATCGATCGCTTCGTCAAACGGCAGGTCAAAGGGGTTGGGCGGCCTCCCGGGCTTGGTGGTCGGCTGTTGTGCGTGAGGCGATTTCGTGGGCGTGCCACCACCAACCGCCCCCCACCAGAAAAATCAAGACCGTTATTGCTGTTTTCCATCGGAATGTCAGACAGTTTGTATCGATAGTTTGCTTCTCGTCATCCGCATGTTGTCCGAGAAGTTTACCGAGACGTGCAGCTTTCATGGATACCTCCTTTTGTAAGCTCCGGTCCATATCGACCGTAGGAGTTGTAATCCATTCTTTGTGCCAGCATTCCTCCAACGCTTTCCAGATCCATGCTTGGTCACGTTCCGATTCATGGCGAGAGAATCGGAACGCTGGCACACAAGCCAATCTTGGGTTTCGATTCTCAACAACATATTGTTGTAATTGATAAAATACAAATTTTGAAGATGAAAAGCAAAAAAAACGAATCGGAACTACTTTTCCCGATTTTCCGCCAGCCTGATAGCCCGCTTCACCCGCTCTAATCCGATCTGCCGTGCCAGTGCTGCGTCGTCACCTTTCCTCTTTTCGTCAGCCATCACCTCGCAACAGAGTTGGACGGCTTCCTTCATCAGGTCGGGGGAAAGAGACTTGCCTTTGAGCAGTTCTGTGATGATGGCGACTCCTTCCAGCACATCCATCGCCCCCACATCAGGATACCCCGGTATGCTCCCCTTGGCAGGCTTCTCCGGGGCCGCATCCCCCCGCCGCTTTGGGCCTTCGCCAGTGGCGAGCCACTCCAGTGAGACCCCGCACATTTTCGCTATTTTAGCCGCGTTGTCGATCTTAGGCATCGTTCCCAATAGCCAGGATTTCACCGAACTTGTAGGAGTAGCGCAACGTCTCGCGAACTCGCTTTCATTCCCACCGGCGTATTCATTCACCAACGACCTAAGGCGATCACTGAGATGGTCAGATTCGGACATGGAGAATCTGACCCTCACGCCAAATTGGAGAAAATCGGTCAGATTCAGGCATAACATATTGTTTTATAAGCAACATTTTATTTATTCATTTCACAAAAACGAACATTAGATAAACTGACCGAGAAATTATCGAAATTTCGTTTGACAGCCTATCGAAACTTCGATATATCTAACCCCCATGAGACACACCGACACCCAAAAAAAGGCCCCGGAAGGGGCAATTGACTGGCATCCAGCCGACATCAAGGCAGCACTGGAGAAAATCGGCTGGACGCTTCGTGGGCTTGACCGCGCCAACGGGTACGGCCAGGGAACATTAAAGAAAGTACTGGTGAAGTCCTACCCGGCGGCACAAGTCATCATTGCCAACGTCCTGGGCATGGAGCCTTGGACCATATGGCCGAGTCGCTACCGAGACGGCGTGCCGATCCGGCAGCGACCAAACCACCCTTTGCAACGGAAGCATACCAGGAAGCGGCATGGTGCCGCACCTGAAATTTCAAGGAGGAAGAGGGATGAGCAGGAAAGTGCATGACACTCGATGTTCAAGTTTTTTGAGGCTTGACATATGACGGGGACGCAAAAAG
>JADGBZ010000103.1 GCA_015231175.1 Magnetococcales bacterium
GTCGCGGCTGCTCCGTCCGGCGCCCAGCTCCTCCACAAGCCGTCCCATCTGCTCCTGGAACGACTCTCGTAACGCCTGGTCGCGGCTGCTCCGTCCGGCGCCCAACTCCTCCACAAGCCGTCCCATCTGCTCCTGGAACGACTCTCGTAACGCCTGGTCGCGGCTGCTCCGTCCGGCGCCCAACTCCTCCACAAGCCGTCCCATCTGCTCCCGCAGCGTGCTTCCCATCCGGCTGCCGACCGCATCGACCACGGCGCTCACCGACTGATCCAGATCCCGGGCCGTCGCCTCCTGAATCTCTGCCAGGCGTTGGGCCAGCCGCGCCAAATCCTCCGTCTGCCGTTGTCCCCCCTTCTCCAGCGACTTGAAAAGGGTCTCCCAACGCTCATCGTTGCGCCCCAACCTCTGCAACACCGGTTCCAGACTCTCCTGGACCTCCCGTTGCCACTTCCCCTCCAGGTAGCGGACGATCCGCTCCGTATGTTCGGTCAGGGTGCGCAACAGAGCGCGATCCTTCTCCCGACCCTGCGCCAACTCGGCCAACCCCTCCGACAATACCCGTTCCGTCCGGCCCTGCTGATCGCTCTCCCGCGCTGCCAGCGCCCCGTTCAACCCCTCCGCCAACGATGCCACCCAGTTCGGCGGCAGCGTAAACCGGACACGATCTCCTGCATGATCGCCTTCACTGCGCAAGTGATCCATCAGCAGGGTGGCGCCGGCCATATACCCCACCCGGGACTCCAACTCCTGGGCAAAACGGGCAATCCGTGCCTCCAGCCCGGCCATGTGGCGCCGATTTTCCAATGCAATCCAAACGGCAACGAACACCCCCATGGCCGCTGGCACCAGTTGCAAGGGGAGATGCCGCCAAACATTCTGGACAGCCGCCTGTACAGCGGCGCTGTCGCCGGGGGTCGCGCCCCGCAGATAAAGCAGCAGGGTGGTCAACAGAACCATCGAGGACAACAGGATCCCGGTGCCCAGCAAAAACAGTGGCACCGCTCGCATCCGCCGGATGGGCAGGGCCATGGGCAGCAGCACCTCCGGGTCAAACAGGGTGGTCGCCCGCACCAGAGCCCGCACCCCTCCCCCTTCCGTCGGCGTGACCACCGTGCCCCGAAACGCACTCCAGGTGAGCCGATAAAAAGGGATGGCACCCCATTTGGCGCTCAGGGTGCGAAACGCCCCGGCAAACTCCTCTGCATCCTCCGGCGCCGAGGCCAACAGATCCAAGGCCTGGTCCAGTTGCTGCCGCACGCTGCGCAAGCGAAAGTAGATCAGATTGCCCCACTCCAAAAAACCCAATAACAAGACAAACACCGCCAGCGACCAGGCAGTACCGGGGGTTACGATCAGCGTGACAAGTTGTTCCGACATGAAAGTCTCCCGTTAACGGGCAGGCATCTGGACGACAATATCATGACATTTGATGCACCGACCTGCCGCCGGGTGGTGACGGGTGGAGTCGGGCAGAATGGGGGGACCGATCTTGTAGATCGTCGAAACCTGTTCCAACACCTTCCCCACCGGGGTGATCGGTTGACTGCCAGGCGGGGCGCCTCCCTGAATCAAATGACACCGGGTGCAAGGCCCCCAGTAGGCATGCGGCATGTGCGCATTGCGGGCTATGATGGGCAACCGCTTGACCACCATCTTGGGCGACCGGGTCGGCTTCACCTGAAGTGTGTCGATCACCTGCTCCGGCAAGGTCGGCTCGGTGGGCGCGGGCAGGGAGCCCAGAATCTCTCCACGTATGAAACGGGGTACCCGGCTGCGGGTCCACTCCGCCAAGGTCTCCTTGTACCTCTCGTAGAAGGCTCCCCCGGCCCCCAGGATGATCAGCACCATCAGTATGCTGGCAAGGGGTCCACCCCGGTTCGGTCGCCGATTATTCATCCTGAATTTACCGCAACTGATTGGACCACAAAGCAAACCCTTCATCGTTGCGCAGTTGGCACCAGCGTCCGTTGACCAGCATTTGCTTGGCGTAGATGACCGGATTGGAGTTCAGACTGGAGCGATCGAAGCGAAATCCCTTGCCGGTGACCTGCTGGTCGTGGCGCAGGTCGCAACCCAGATAGCTCAAAAACCATTGCGGCCCCACGCTGATGTGGCTCTCCACGCCGGCTCCGGCATGGATCCAGATATGCATCTGCCGATCCTGCTGAGGCATCTCCGTGATCTGCTGGATCGTTCCGGTAAAACGAACCATGGGCGCCCGTTCAAAGGGCATCAAACCAGGCTGGGCCGGCGCCGCCCCTTCGGTCGGGGTCGGAACCGGAACCGGGGTCAGGTCCGCTTCCGGCGCCATGGGCCGGGTGGCGGCCACGTTCAACATCTGTCCCATCCCGGGAAAAGCCGGCAGCGAACCGCCGTCCGGGGAGGGAGATCCCACAAACCCGGCCTGCGGCACGGTCAGCTTGACCGGTTCCGCCGCCACGCCAGAGGCCGAAGGCGGTTCGCGGGCGTCACGAGGCATGACCGCCAAAAAAACAACGACCAGCAAAAAAACCACCCCGAACAAACCGATCCACTCTTCAATCTTCATGACTGTGACTCAACACCCGTTCCCTTCCTTCATCCCGCTCCCTCGGTGATCTCGACCGGCGAGAGAAATATCTCCAACTCGCCCATGTGCTCCACCTCGGTCATGATGCGCTGACGCAGAAGTTCGACGATCAGATCCCCTTCATAGACCTTGAGGGTATCGGGAACCATGACATCGACCTCCACATGTAATCTGTCCCCCATGGTCCGACCGCGCATATAGGAGACGCCCCGTATCCCCGGCACCTTGTTGACCACGGCATGAATGACCTTGAGCTCGTCCATGCCCAGGGAGGCATCCATCAGGCCATCGATGGCCTCCAGAATGAGATCGATGCCAATCTTGGCCACCACCATGGAAACACCAATGGCCGCCAAAGGATCGGCGATGGGCAGACCAAAGGTGGCCAACCCGATACCAATCAGCACCGCCGTGGAGGAGAAGGCATCAGAACGGTTATCCCAGGCGTTGGCCATGATGGCCGGACTGTTGTTTTCGCGGCCCACGCAGCTTTGATAACGAAACAAAAATTCGTTCATGAGCACCGAGACCGCCGCCCCCAACAGGGCGATCGGGTCCGGTTCGGCATAGGTTCCGGACACCACCGAGCTGAGGGCATTGATCAGGATGAAAATGCCCCCGACCAGCAGGATCAGCCCGACGATGGAGGAAGAGAGAAATTGAATCTTGCCATGCCCATAGTGGTGATCGGCATCGGGCGGCTTCTCGGAAATCTTCAGACTGAACAGGGTGATGATCGAAGCGATCAGGTCCGCCGAGGAGTGAAAGGCATCGGCAATCAACGCCTGACACCCCGTCATGACCCCCATCACCCCCTTGTAGAGAACCAAAAACACGTTGTTGGCAATGGAGTACCAGACGTGCTCATGGTAACAGGATTTACAACGGTCATGTCTCATGGCTTCCGATCACTCCCCTTCTCCACCTTTCCACCTGCCGCATCACTTTCGACCGGCGATTCAGTCGCCGGCTTCTCCAGAGTCAAAACGGGCGGCGTCACCCATGGCACTGGGGGCGGCCCATCCGACGCCACAACCGACTGTCCGGTCGATTCCTGCCTTTGAACGCCCGGCTGCCCGACCGGCTGTTGAACGCCCGGCTGCCCGACCGGCTGTTGAACGCCCGGCTGCCCAGTCGACCGCTCAGTCGGCGGCGTGGTCGGGAGCGCCTTTTTGGAAGCCGCAACCGTTTTGGGGGGCAACAAACGAAGAAACCCATCCGGAGCCATGGTTGGTACTTCCGTATGCGTGGCATGGTAGTACTCAGCCCGCCGGAAACCGGTCACCCTGGCCAGAAAATACCAGGGAAACGACGTGATCAGGGTGTTGTAGATCCGCACCTCTTCATTGTATTCATCGCGCCGGTGGGAAATGCGGTCTTCCATTTCAACCAGTTTGTCCATCAACTGCTGGTAGGTCACGGTGGTAGTCACGCTGGGATATTGCTCGGCGATGGCCAGGAGTTGGCCCATCGCTTCCTTGCCCAGCTCTCCGTCTCCCATGAGCCGTGCCAAAGCCCCCTTGTCGATGGCAGGCGGCGGTGCATGGGCAACCGGGGAGTCGCCCTCCCTTCCCCGGCCAATCTCGGTACGTCGATCGGTGACCTGCTGCACGATCTCCCCTTCAAACACGGCATTGTTCAAGGTCATGTTGATCAGGTTGTGAAACAAATTCCGCCGCCGCTGCAACACGTCCTGAACATGACCTTCCGCCGACAGCACCCGTTCCTCCAGGGTGACAAACCGGTTGAAATTATAAAGCGTCGTAACCCCGAACACGAGAATGGAGACAAAAGAGAGCGTCAGGATGAGAAAACGGGCCTTGATCGGGGGAAGACGCAACTTTTGCGTCGTGAACTCCTCCCGGTACATGTCGCGCAAAAGGCGCTTCATGCGCCGCAACCGCTCGTCGTTGAGCGGTTCTGCCATATAGGAGTCCAAATCTTCGTTGTTCTTGTTTGCGTTGGTCATGACCGGGCCGGTGATCTTCCTGGAAAAAAGTGTCGGATCCCTCCGCCATCCACCCGATGTCCCCACACCGGCACCGGCCAGCCGGGCACAACCCCTCCAGAACCGGATCCAGGCAGCGGAAAAAAAGAAGATGGCAAACGAAACCGCAGCGCATCGTACCCGGTATCGTATCCCAACTCCAGGAATATGCAAACGGTCGATCCGACGAAAATCCCGGACCCGGCATGGTCTCATTCAAAAAAAGTTTTGACAGGAAAGCCTTCATCGGGGCTTCGCCCCGGACCCCACCAGGGGGAAGGGCGCAGCCCTTCCCCCTGGACCCCCATCCCAGTCTTTCAAACGTTTTTTTTATCAGGGTCTCTATTTCAACAAACGCATCAATTCGTGCATGCGTGAAACGGATCTCTGGAAAGAAAACGCCACTGGCCCCGTTTCACACAGCCGATCCAGGGGTACGGCACTGAAAATACGCAAGGGAATGCGGCTCTCATAGAGAAGGTCGATCAGAACGACCAGACGCATGGCGGCATCGGCAGCCTCCGGACCCAATTTGGGTACGCCGGAGATGATGACGGCACGGGTCAACTGCACCAGCTCCATGTATTCGGCCACGCCGATGGCCTGATTGCACAAGACATGGAAATCAAACCAATACACCTTTTTATTCTCGCCACAGGCTTCGATCTTCACCCCTTCCAGAGTCACCCAAGCCGGTTCCGGGGCCACCCCGGTCAATTGGGCGTACAGGGCATCAGGGGTGCCGATCTCTTCATATGCGTCCACATCTTCACCAACCCGGCTGCGACGCCAATCCGCCCCCTGGGAGAGGTTGACGGCCTGGGCGTGGTCGGTCAAAATTTTGATGAACGGCATGAAGCGACCCCGGTTGAGACCCTCCTGGTAGAGATCCTCGGGGGGCCAGTTGCTGGTGGCGCACAAGGTCACTCCACACTTGAACAATGCCTCCAGCAGGCGTCCCAGCAACATGGCGTCGGCAATGTTGCTGACGCAAAATTCATCAAAACAGAGCAGTCTGGCTTCGGTGGCAATCTGACTGGCGATGTGGAGCATCAAATCCACCCCCTGGGGTGGTTTGTTCTGGTGCATCCGCTCCTGCAACTCGCGCATGAAAGGTTGAAAGTGCACCCGCCGCTTGGCGGTGATCTCCGTGGCATCGAAGATCAGCTGCATGAGCATGGATTTGCCACGCCCGACCGAACCATACAGATAGAGCCCCCTGGGCACGGGATGATGGCTCTCCATGCGCCAAATCCCCACCCCACGCCATACACCCCGCACCGCCGGTCGATGCAAGGCCACCACCAGTTGATCCAGAATGGGCAAAACGGCAGCCTGATCCGCATCGGGGTGCAGTCTCCCATCTTCCATCATCTCGTGGTAGAGACGGCTGGGGGTCACCAGATCAGACCCGGCGGGCACGTCCGACCCGCTGGCAGCGCCAGCCTCGGTCGATTCCCTGGCCAGCGCAGTTTGTGGTGGCGCGATGACTGCCACTCCGTCTGGAGTCACACTCCCCTTGCGCATTCTGCACCACCGCAAGGTCATGGCCACTACGCCAACAATAACTGCCAGGAACAAGACAACACCCAGAAAACTCGAGATCAATACCGGATTCATGCGCGCTCACCCTTGCCCTGCCCCAGGTAACAAAACCAGGTTTCCGTGGCCTTGGCGATGGAATCTGGTTCCCATACCGGCGCAGTACGCCAATCTTCCAGGTGCCCCAACATGCGTGCCACACCGTCAGCGAAGGAAACCCGAGCTTTCCACCCCAGTAAATCCTCAATCTTGCGGGTATCGGCAAAGGTGATGTCGGGTTCGCCGGGACGTTTGGGGAGGTACACCACATCCCGTCCCCCCAGCAACTCCACAAGCCGATTGACACTTTGGTGGGCACCACTGCCCACATTCATGGCTTCGCCGGTCACTTGCGAAGCCGCCGCCGCGAGAAAAGCCCGGGCCACATCGGTCACAAAGGTAAAATCCCGGCTCTGGGTTCCATCACCCACCACGGTCAAGGGCTTGTTGTTGAGAATTTGCGCCAGAAAGACACCAAACACCGCCCCATAGGCCCCGGTGGTCCGCGAGCGTGGCCCATAAACATTGAAAAGCCGCAGCGCCACGGCTGGCAAACGGTAGGTCCGCGCCCAATGCAACACAAGCTCCTCGCCCATATGCTTGGTCAGGGCGTAGGGATATTGGGCCCGCATGGGAGCCGTCTCCGGTGTCGGATAACAATCCGGAATGCCGTAGGAGGAAGAAGAGGCCGCATAAACCAACCGTTGCACGCCAGCGGCCCGGGCGCTCTCCAAAAGATTGAGAGTACCCTGGACGTTGACGGCAAAGTAGCGCTCCGGCTGCTCGATGGAAGGAACAATGTCTGCCACGCCGGCCAGGTGAAAAACCCACTCCACCCCGGCCAGGCAGGAATCCAGATCTTCCCGTCGCAGAATACTGACCCGATGAACACTCAGGCGGGGATTGTCGGCATATGCCCGCACATTCTCCATCCGGCCCGTGGAAAAATCATCCACCAGCCGCACGGTGTGCCCCTCGTCGAGGAGCAACTGACAGAGATGACTGCCGATAAAACCGGCACCCCCGGTGACCAACGTAAGCATGGAACAAACTCTCCCAAAAAAAACGGCCAAGCCATGAAAAAAGCTGACGAATCGGAGTCCAGGGGGCTGGCTCCCTGGCAGGTCCAGGACAGAGTCCTGGTGGGGTTCAGGGCGAAGCCCTGACAAAGGCTTTCATGTTCAGATGAAATTGACGTGCGCAACGCCACCAGAGGTTATCTGGAAAAGATAGCGGTTGATGGCATCCATGCGGCAATTGCGCCGACACTCGCCAATATCCAGTTGGTGGCGAACGAATTCAAATCCCTGATGGCGCCTCTCCCCCTCCCAGATCTCCTGGAAGGTGTTGTCGTTGATGTTGCCATATTCAAAACGCTTGTCCAACAAAAAGGCGCTGCAACCGGAGACCGTTCCATCCGCCATGATGTATGCCCACAAAAAGGGGGTGGCGAGGCAGCGGTCATAACGATCCGTCTCCGTATATTTGCGCATGGTCGCAGCGCGGAAGATGACTTGAAAACGGTCGCTATCCAGGCCGTGCAACTGCTCATCGAGAGCCAAAAGTTCCTGGTAATCCAGTTGGCTGTACTGGCGCGTCTGGCTGAACATGTGTTGGGAGTATGGCTTGATCACCAGATAATCTAGACCCACTTCGTCCCGGCACAGACGGGCCAGTTGGACCATCTCCCCGGCATTTTCCGGCAGCAGGAGGGATTGCGCCCCCATGGTGCAGGTCAAGCCTGTCGAACGTTTATGGGCCACCGCTGCCGTCAAATGGTCCACCACCTGCTGAAAATCCCGCTCTCTGGTACGATGAATCCGTGCATATGTCGCCGGGGTGCCGGCATTGATGGAGACCTTCATCCAGGCCAGATGCGGCAGGGCC
Organism: Magnetococcales bacterium; assembly: GCA_015231175.1. Lineage (NCBI taxonomy): Bacteria > Pseudomonadati > Pseudomonadota > Magnetococcia > Magnetococcales > Magnetococcales bacterium. The sequence continues at coordinate 8,025 of JADGBZ010000103.1, forward strand.
TGCTCCAAAAAATCCGCCGGCATAACACTGGCGTTGGTGGTCAGAGCCACATCGATCCCGGCGGCATGCGTCAAACGAATGAGCGTGCCGATCTCCTTGTGCAGCAAAGGCTCTCCCTCGCCGCCATACATGACGCTTTTGACACCGAGTCTCCCCATCTCCGGCAAACGCTGCCGCATCACCTCCAGCTCCAGGCGGTTGGGAGCATAACCGACATAATCCACCGCGCAAAACGTGCAGCGGTGGTTGCAGGCCCCCATGGGAGAAATCTCCACGTAGATCGGATAGACCTTCCTGGCCCTCTCCCATACGTCACCCACAGCCAGCAGTTCGGCGGTGCGGGCCGGGTGGTACATCAGCTTGTGGCTATCGATGTGGTAAAGGTCGGTCATGGGTTGCACGGTTGAAAGACTGGGATGGAGGTCCAGGAGGAAGGGCTGTGCCCTTCCTCCTGGTGGGGTTCGGGGCAAAGCCCCGACAAAATTTTTCATGTCAAAGCTTTTAAAGCCCCGACAAAATCTTTCATGTCAAAGCTTTTTTTGAAAGGGTGCCAAACAGTGACCTTGATTTTAACAATCCGGCATCCGGTCAACCAGGGAGGCGGCCAATCCGACGTAACCTGCCGGCGTCAACTGCAACAAACCCGCCTTGGCTGCGTCCGGAATTTCCAGCCCCTGGATGAATGCCGCCAAGGAGTCCCGGGTCACCTGCCGGTTCCGGGTCAACGCCTTGAGCCGCTCATAGGGCTCCGGAACCCCATAGCGTCGCATGACGGTCTGAATCGGTTCGGCCAGCACTTCCCAGGCCTCTTGCAAATCTCCGGCCATGCGTTGCGGATCTGCTTCCAGTTTGCCGATCCCCTTCAGGGTGGAGTCACAGGCCAGCACGGTATATCCGCAGCCAACCCCCATGTTGCGCAGCACCGTGGAGTCGGTCAAATCCCGCTGCAAACGCGAAAGCGGCAACTTGCCCGCCATATGGCTTAGAATGGCGTTGGCCATGCCCAGATTGCCCTCGGAATTTTCAAAATCGATGGGGTTGACCTTGTGGGGCATGGTCGAAGAGCCCACCTCGCCGGCCTTGCTCTTCTGCCGAAAATAGCCCATGGAGATGTAGGTCCATACATCCCGGTTGAAATCGAGCAGAACGGTGTTGAAACGGCTCAAGGCCTGGAACAACTCCGCCATGCCGTCGTGCGGTTCGATCTGGGTGGTCAGTGGTTGCCAGCTCAGGCCCAGATCCTGAACAAACCGTTCTGCCAGTCGGGGCCAATCAACCTCCGGACAGGCCACCACATGGGCATTGAAATTGCCCACGGCCCCATTGATCTTGCCAGGAATCGGCGTGGCGGCAAACACCTCCCGCTGCCGGTGCAGACGCGCCACCACGTTGGCCATCTCCTTGCCCAGGGTGGTCGGCGTGGCCGGCTGCCCGTGAGTACGGGCCAACATGGCCTGATTTTTATGCTGCCGGGCCAAATCCGCGATACCCCGGATCACCCGATCCATGATGGGCAGAAGAATTTTTTCCCGCGCCTCGCGCAGCATCAGGGCATGGGCCAGATTGTTGATATCCTCGGAGGTGCAGGCAAAATGCAAAAACTCGGCAAAAGGGGCCACCGGCGTACCGGCTATGCGCTCCTTGAGAAAATATTCCACCGCCTTCACGTCGTGGTTGGTGGTTGCCTCGATCGCCTTGACCCGCATGGCATCCTGTTCCGAAAACGCACGGCCAATGTCGGCCAGCACCGCCCGACTCGCTTCGGTAAAAGGCGGAATCTCGGGAATATGCGCCTCATCGGCCAGAGCCTCCAGCCAGCGCAACTCCACCAAAACCCGAAAACGAATCAAACCAAACTCGGAAAAGAGGAGGCGCAAATCGGCAACCTTGTTGCCATAACGACCATCCAAAGGCGAAAGCGCGGTCAGTGCGTTGAGATCCATGCGGTTGCTCTCCAAAAAACGTTTGAAAAAACGTAACGACTCACCACCCGGCCACGCATCGGGGTCCGGGGGGCTGGCTTCCTGGCAGGTCCAGGACAGAGTCCTGGTGGGGTTCGGGGCGAAACCCTGACAAAGGCTTTCATATCCAGAGCTTTTTTTGAAAGGGTACTGAATAGTTACCAATCTCAGTACCCGACCACGAATCGGGGTCCAGGGGGCTGGCTCCCTGGCAAGTCCAGGACAGAGTCCTGGTGGGGTTCGGGGCGAAGCCCTGACAAAG
>JADGBZ010000104.1 GCA_015231175.1 Magnetococcales bacterium
GCAGCGCCCTTGCGGGGTCCGGGGCAGCGCCCTTGCGGGGTCCGGGGCAGCGCCCCGTTTTGTTTTTGTACGCCATCCCCTTTCTCCCAAACGAAAAACCGGGAAGGGGGGCGACCCCACTTCCCGGTTTGGAATCCTGGGTGATGGCAAGGCGGCGGCAGTGCGGGTTCAATCAATGCACCGGCTGCTGATTCTCTTCCTTGATTTGGGTGAGGAGCTGTTCGACCATTTTATTGGCATCGGTCTTGGTAACGGCCTTGCCGATAAGTTTTTGGGTGGCGTCCACGGTCAGATCCACGGCGATCATCTTGATCTCCTCGACCGCACGGCGTTTGGCTTGTTCGATCTCGTCCATGGCCGCGCTTCTTTTTTTGATCAGCTCTTTTTCAAGTTCGTTCTTGGTCAATTCACGTTGCTGAGCGGCTTCCCGGCGCGCCTGTTCCAGAATTTTCGTAGCCTCCTGGCGGGCGGTACCCAGCTCTTTGCGATAACCGGCCAGAACTTTTTCTGCTTCTTCCCGGGCACTTTTGGCCTGTTTCAGATCATCCTCGATGGATTGACTCCGCGCATCCAGGATGGCGTTGATGGCCGGAATGACGAACCGGGTAAGGAGGTAGAGCAGGACGAGGAAAGAGACGACAGTCCAGAAAATTTGGGAACTGAAGTTGATGGGGTTGAACTGCGGGAGGCCGGAGGCCTGTGCATGTTGGGTGGCCTCTTCAGCGGCGTGGGCGATAGAGATCATGTCAGGCCTCCGTCTGTATCAACCTTTGCCCATGATGATGAAGGCGATGACGAGGCCGTAGAGCGCGATGGCCTCGACGAAGGCGGCGCCGATCCAGACATATTTGGACAGCTGGGCCTCGGCGCCGGGTTGGCGGGCGAAGGCCTCGATGGTCTTGCCGAACATGAAGCCCAGGCCAATGCCCGAGCCGGCGAGACCAGCGGCGGCCAAACCCATACCGACGAAAGATGCGGCAAGACTTTCCATTGGTTCATACCCTCCTTGAACAGGATCCCGAAGGTTCCGTGGTTGAGTGACCCGGCCCGATATCGGTGCCGTGTTCAATGCATGTGGAGTGCATCGTTGATGTAGACGCACGTCAGAATCGTAAAAATATAGGCTTGAATGAAGCCGATGAAGATTTCGACGGCGGTAAAGACTACCGAGAAGCCGAAGGGAAGCCAAGCGCCGAACCAGGGCAGGGTGGCGGTGAAGAAGAAGAGGACGCCCAGGACGGTATGACCGGCGGTCATGTTGGCGAAGAGACGCACCGACAGGGAGACGGGCCGGGCCAGGTAGGAGATGATTTCGATGGGCACCATCAGGGGGAGGAGGAGGACCGGCAGGCCTCCCGGGACAAAAAATTTGAAGTAGTGGGCGCCGTGTTTGTAAAACCCCAGGCCGGTGGAAAAAACGAAGACGCCCACGGCGAAGGTGCCGGTGACGATGAGCTGCGACGTGGGGGTGAACGACCCTGGGATCAGGCCGGTGACATTGCAGAAGAGAATGAAGAGAAACATGGTGAAGACAAGGGGGAAAAATTTTTGGCCTTCCTTGCCGATCGTGTCGTTGATGATGCCGCGCACGAAGAGGAGGCCGGCCTCGGCGATGGACTGCATGCGTCCGGGAACGAGGGACGGGGCGTGCGTGCCTAGTCTGAAGAGACCGAAGGCGACCCCGATGGCGATCCAGATCCAGATGACGGAGTTGGAAATGGAGATATCGATGCCGAACAGGGAGATGGGGATGACTTTGATCACCTGGAAGTGGTGCAGGGGATCCATTTTGGGTGCGGCTTCGGCGGCGTGGGCGGCTTCGGCGGCAAGGGCATTGGCAATCAGCATGGTCATGACGGCATCCGGTTTAGTTCAGTCCAGCGCTTCGACTCGGCATCATCGGTTGGCGGCGTAATAGAGATTGCGGAACCCGGCGGCAACCCCGAAAAGGAAGAAGACCAGGGTGGCCCAGGGTTTGGTACCCAGCCAGGTATCGAGACCGTGCCCGATACCCACGCCGATCAGCGTGGCGACGACCATCTCCGTGCTCATGCGCATAGCCAGCGACAACCCGGAGGCATGCGGCTTTGGATCCTGCTCTGCCATGGCACCAGTCCGAAGAGGCTGTGTCCGCCAAACATCTGCGTCATGCTAGAAAAAAGGCGCGTCGCTGTCAATCGCGGTCGTCATTTTTCTGGAGTGAAAGTCACACCCTGCCTGCCCGTCGTGGTGATGGCCGAGTGTTTGCCTGTCATTTTGCGGTTTGGTCAGGAATGTGCATGGCCATTGGAAACCCGTCGGGAATCACGTAGGATGGGGCTGGTGTTCCCCCGTCAATCTTCCAAGACCACTTCACGATCGACACAAATGGATACGACACTGGCGATGGCCCAGGTCAACCCGCATGTCGGGGATCTGGAAGGGAACCTGGATCTGGTTTTGCGCGTGGCGCGGCAGGCCAGGAATCTGGGGGCTGACCTGTTGGTTCTGCCCGAGCTGGTTCTGGCTGGGTATCCACCCGAGGATTTGCTGCACAAGCCCTCTTTTTTGGAGCGCCTGGACGGTGTTGAGGCCGCTCTCCAGCGTGGGTTGGGGGAGGTGGGTGTGGCGGCGGTTTATGGGGGGGTGCGGCGTGGACCCGAAGGTTTGTTCAACGCCGGCATCTTGGTGGAGGGTGGCCGGGAGAGTGGTTTTGTCGGCAAGTGGTGTTTGCCCAACTATGGGGTGTTTGACGAGCGGCGTTATTTCCAACCTGGTGAGGATGTGCGCCTGTTTCCCTGGCGGGGTGGTTTGTTGGGGATCACCATCTGCGAGGATATCTGGCATGCCACGGGGCCCATGCCGGCCTTGGCCGCAGCCGGGGCGCAGTGGGTGATCAATCTTAATGCCTCGCCTTATCATGTGGGCAAACGTCTGGAACGGCAAGAGATTGTTGCCGAGCGGATTCGCGAGGCTGGTTTGCCCGTGGTCTATGTCAATCAGGTTGGTGGTCAGGATGAGCTGCTCTTTGACGGGGGCTCTTTTGCCATGAATCGGCATGGGCAGGTTGTGGTGCGTGCCGGGGTTTTCCGGGAAGATTTGCGCTTGCTGCGGGTGCGGCCCTGCTCCGCAGGTGGGGTTGATTTTTTGTCGGCGGGCGATCCGGGCGGGGAGGATGTCGCCCCGGGATCGGAGCGTGAAATCTATCAGGCTCTTTGTCTGGGTTTGGCCGATTATGTGCGGAAAAACGGTTTCAAGGGGGTGGTTCTCGGCCTCTCCGGAGGCATTGATTCGGCTTTGACAGCCGTGATCTGTGTGGATGCCCTGGGGGCCGGAAATGTTGAGGTGGTGATGATGCCCTCCCCGTTTACCTCGACCGAGAGCCTGGAGGATGCGGCGGAAGGAGCCAGACGCCTGGGTATTCGTCTGAGCGATATTCCCATAGGTGACCTGTTCCAGAATTTTCGGCGGTTGCTGGCCGATGAGTTCGCCGGTCTTCCCGAAGGGATTGCCGAAGAGAATCTCCAGCCCCGCATCCGGGCCACACTGCTCATGGCGCTTTCCAACAAGAAGGGGAGTCTTCTGGTCACGACGGGCAACAAGAGCGAAGTCAGCGTGGGTTATGCGACACTCTATGGCGATATGGCCGGCGGCTTTTCCGTCCTCAAGGATGTTTTGAAGACCACGGTGTATCGCCTGGCGGAGGCGCGCAACCAGTGGGCGCGGGAGGGGTGTCAACTTCCCCCCATACCTCAACGTGTCCTGGAGAAGGAGCCTACTGCAGAATTAAAGTATAATCAAAAGGATAGCGATTCATTGCCCCCCTATCCGCTCCTGGATCGCATATTGCACCTGTACGTGGAACAGGATTACGGTTTGCACGAGATCGTGGCACAAGGGGTGGACAGGGAGACGGCGGTGCGGGTCATGCGTATGGTGGATCGCAACGAATACAAACGGCGTCAGGCTGCTCCCGGGGTGCGCATCACCCGGCGGGCTTTTGGCAAGGATCGCCGTTATCCCATCACCAACGGTTTCCAGGTGACGTGAACGGCGGGGATGGGGAGTCATGATCAAGGGAACCAAAAAATCGTCCGGCAGGACCGAAGAGCAGGTGGAAGCGGAGGGGGTGCCGATGGATGTCGAGGGGGTTTCCGTCGCTCCGCCGCCCGAGAGCGGCGGGTTGGATGTCGCCCGGCAGATCGGCCAGGTTCTTCGCCAGGCGCGAGAGGCGCGGGGGGGAACGCTTGAGGAGGCTTCCCGGCAGACGCGCATCCGGGTGGTTCATTTGCAGGCCATCGAGGCCGGGGATATCGGCGCCTTGCCCGGGCCGGCCTTTGTGATCGGGTTTTTGCGTCTTTACGTTAAATATTTGAATGTTTCAGAGAGGGAGACTGTTGACCGGTTTGCCAAGCAGTGGCACCAGGGGGATGGGTTTTTGGCCACTCAGTTTTTTCCTCCTCCCCCCAACACATCGCGCAGCCGTCCTTCGTTCTGGATGGTGACGCTGGGAATATTGGGACTGGTGGCCCTGGTCGCGTGGTATGCCCGCTCCAGTCCGGGTTTGCCGCTTTTCGGCAATGGCCACGGTGTCGGTATCAAGGCTGTTGTGGCGCGTGCGGCGGTCGATAAGCCAGTGGCGGGTGATGCTGCGCCAGATACGGTCGATCCCGACGCCGATGCCGACGAAGGCGCCATGGCGCCCATCTCTTCTCCCTTCGCCGATTCGTTCGATGTTCAGGGTGGAGAGGAGGAGGAGGAGGGTGTCCAACAGGAGCGGCAGGATCAGGATGAGGAGGGATTTCCCGATAGCCGTTTTGCGGCCAAAGCCGGAGATCTTCCCGCCAAACCGGGTGCAAGGGTGCCAGAGAGGGGCAGAGGGGAGGGCGTGGCTGCCAATCGACCCGCGATGCAGGGTTCCGTGGCGCAGGGGGTGGAGGTGCGGCCTGGCGGGGAGCCCAAGCGTGTCGAGGTGAGCGGACCGGTCGTCGGGACCAGACATGAAGCAGGGAATCCACCGGTCGTCGGCACCAGACCTGATGCAGGGAATCCACCGGCGGTGGTGTCCAGGCCTGACAAAGCGCCTGGGGTTGTGGCGGGTGCCGGGGGTATTGCCGAAGGCCGCGAGGGACAGGGTGTGCAAAAGCCTCTTGAGGGGAGCAGGACTGCCGGGGAGGTGGGCCAACGACCAGTGCGCGCCGATGCATCGCCAGACCGGGCGTTGCCTGAGGGGGCGCGAGGTGCTGCGCCACCCGGCGAGAGGGTGAGCGGAGCTCCCGGGAGTTCTGCTGCCCATACATCCGGCGCCCCGGTTGCGGGTTCGCCGGATGTTTCCGTTACGTCCGGCACATCCGACGCCCCGGTTGCGGGTTCGCCGGATGTTTCCGTTTCCGCGGCGACCAAGGTCTCTCCGGACTCCTCCGGTTCACGGGTGACCCTGGTAGCGACTGAGGAGGCCTGGGTGGCGGTGCAGCGGGAAGATGGGCGTCAGATCAAAAATCGGGTCATGAAGCCCGGAGAACGTTTCGAGGTGCCTGTTGGCGGACGCTATACGGCCCAGCTGGGCAATGCCGGTGGGGTACAGGTTTTGGTGGACGGACATCCTTTGCCGCCTTTGGGGCGCCGGGGGGGGATTGTGCGCCAACTTGATCTCTCCGCTGAGAGTCTGCTGGACCGGTTTCGCCAGGCGGCGCCAGAATGACCCGCGTCCGCGTCACGTTGCCTCGTCGTGCCAGCCGTCGCATTCAGGTGGGTTCCGTGGCTGTGGGGGGTGATGCGCCCATCTCCGTGCAGTCCATGACCAACACCGACACCTGTGACGTTGCTGCCACGTTGGCGCAGGTTCGTGCCTTGGCGGCGGTGGGAGCGGATATGGTTCGCATTTCATGTCCGGACCGGGATGCCGCCGTGGCTTTTGGCCACATTCGCGCCGCATCTCCCGTGCCCTTGATTGCCGACATCCACTTTGATCATCGCCTTGCCTTGATGGTTTTGGAACGGGGTGTGGACGGCTTGCGGATCAATCCGGGCAACATTGGCGATCGCGAACGGGTGCGGGAGGTGGTGCGGGCCGCCCACGAGCGTCACGTCTCCATACGTATCGGCGTCAACGCCGGCTCTCTGGAAAAGGATTTGCTGGCCCGTTACGGTGAACCGTGCCCCGAGGCCATGGTGGAGTCCGCTCTGGGACATGTTCGCATCCTGGAGGATCTCGACTTTCAGGAGATCAAGATCAGCCTGAAAGCCAGCAACGTGGCCATGACCGTAGCGGCTTATCGGCTTTTGGCCCAGCAGGTGGCGTATCCTTTGCACCTGGGAGTGACCGAGGCAGGAGGGTTGCTTCCTGGAGCGGTCAAGTCGTCGGTTGCTTTGGGACTGTTGCTCTCCGAAGGGATCGGGGATACGCTGAGGGTCTCGCTCTCGACCGATCCGGTGGAAGAGGTGCGCGTGGGATTTGAAATCCTCAAATCCCTCGGGCTGCGCTCCCACGGCGTGGATATCATCGCCTGTCCTACCTGCTCACGACAAAAACTTCCGGTTATCCAGGTGGTGGAGCTTTTGGAGAAACGGTTGGCCCATATTCGTGAACCGGTGACGCTGTCGGTGATCGGCTGTGTGGTCAATGGACCGGGGGAGGCCAAGGAGAGCGCTGTGGGCGTTGTGGGCGGCGAGGGTGGCAACCTGTTGTATGTCCGAGGTGTTCCGGTGAAAAAAGTCAGCGATGATGGACTGGTGGAGGCCTTGGTGACGCAGGTGGAGGAGGCTGCGGCTGCCCTGAGAATGGAGGGGGAAGGTTCAGGACGGGGCGGGAGTTGTCGCTCATGATCACGGCGGTGCGGGGTACCCGGGATTTTTTACCGGAAGAGACCGGCGTCATGCAGTTTCTGGAGCAGAGCGCCGCGCAGGTTTTTTCCTGTTACGGGTTTCAGGAGATTCGTACTCCATTGATCGAATGGAGTGAACTTTTTACCCGTGCCGTGGGCGAGACCACCGACATCGTTGAAAAGGAGATGTATACTTTCCCCGACCGGAAGGGGAAATCCCTTTCGCTGCGACCGGAAGGGACGGCATCGGTGGTGCGGGCGTTCGTCAACCATGCCCAGAACCAGCGGCTGCCTTGGCGGGTGTGGTATCACGGGCCGATGTTTCGTTATGAACGTCCCCAGGAAGGGCGTTCGCGGCAGTTTCACCAGATTGGCTGTGAGGAGTTTGGCGCTCCGGGTCCGCTGGCCGATGCCCAGATGATGGCCATGGCGTGGCGCTTTCTCGATAAAATCGGTTTGGGAAGTTTCCTTCGGTTGGAGATCAATACCCTGGGTTGCCCGGAGTGTCGGGTTCCCTACCGGACGAAGCTGGAAAAATTTCTTCAGGAGAAGATTGCCGCCTTGTGTGACAACTGCCGGCAACGCCTGGTGCGCAATCCGTTGCGGGTGCTGGATTGCAAGGTGGCGGGGTGTCGTGACGTGGCCCGGATGGCCCCGCCCATGAACGCCCATCTGTGCCCGGCGTGTGCAGATCATTTTGTCACTCTGGAGGGCCACCTCCGGGCCTTGGCGTTGCCCTATGCACTGAATACTCAGATGGTACGCGGTCTGGACTACTATACGCGCACCGTCTTTGAGGTCACGACGGAGCATCTTGGCGCCCAGAATGCCGTCGCCGCCGGGGGGCGTTACGATGGATTGGTCGAAAGCATGGGTGGCAGGGCCACGCCGGCCATTGGTTTCGCCATGGGCATGGAGCGGTTGGTTGCCCTCCTGGAGAAGCAAACCGGGCAGGTGGTGTCGCCCATGGTTTTTTTGGTGGTGGTGGGTTCCGGAGAGGTGGTGCGCGAGGGGCTGTGCCTTGCCGAACGTCTGCGTGGTGTGGGGTGTCGTGTGGAGATGAGCCAGGAGGCCGGCACCATGAAGAGCGAGATGAAACGGGCCGGGCGTTCCGGGGCGCCGGTGACCCTGATCCTCGGGTCTGATGAAGCGGCGCAGCGCCAGGTCGTCCACAAGGATATGGCCACGGGTGTGCAGCGCACTTTGCTTTGGGAAGATGCGGTCCAATCCATTCTGGGCCACAACGGGAATGGCCTTTGACAACGACGTAGGGGAGGCAGCATGGGCCAGGAAGAGATTATTTTCCGGGAAGTTGACGAGCAGCTTGAAGCCGAGCAGTTGAGTCGGTTTTTGCGACGGTATGGCTCCTCGATGATCGTTGGTTTGATCATCTTTTTTGCCGGCCTGGTCGCTTACGTCGTCTGGAGTGATCACCGGGTCAAGCGTGATCAGGCCATCTCCGACCTTTTTATGTCGGCCAACCAGGCCATGATGGAAAAGCATTGGGATGCAGCCCAGGGCACGCTGCAAAAATTGTTGGATACCTATCCCGGCCATGGCTATACCTCTCTGGCTCGCCTGCTTTTGGCACGCAGCCTGGTGGAGTCGGGGCGGCCCGGTGATGCCTTGAAGCAATTGGACACACTGGCCGCCGATGCGGCGCATATCACCCCCCTCAGCGATGCGGCCTTGATGGAAGCGGCCTGGATCGCTGCGGATATTGACCTCGTCCAGGCGCGATCCTATCTGGCGCGCATCGGTGCGGAGTCGACGTTTCGGGTCATGGCCATGGAGTTGGAGGGGGTGATGAGTTTGCACGATGGCGACAAGGAGAAGGCTCTGGCCAAATTTCGCCAAGCGCTTGATACCCGTCCTGCCCCGCCGGAGGGGGTGCGCCAACGTCTGTTGCGTCGGGTGGAGCGTCTGGGGGGGCCTGTTGCCGTCGACAAGGGAGAGGGGTGATCCGCATGTGCCGGAAATCGTCTTCGTTCCTCTCCTGGTCGCAGGTTTTGGTTGGGTTGGGCCTGTCGCTGGCTCTGGGGGGTTGTTCCAAGTCCGGGGCCTGGTTCAATGGCCCGGAGAAACCCGTGGATGAGACCGTCCAGGAGTATGTCGAGCCCAAACCGGGAAAATCCGTGGGGTTGGACCGGCTGTGGCGGCGTGGTGTGGCCAGTTCGCCCGACAAGTTTCTTCTGCACCCCACGGGGATGGCCCTGGACGATACGTTGTTGGCGGTCGGTACTTTTCAGGGCAGGGTGGTCGCCATGAATCCCGCCGATGGCAGCGTCTACTGGAAGGCCGATCTGGGCGCCGCGATCGGTGGCGGCGTGGCAGCCGATGCGGAACGGGTTTATGCCGGCACCACCCAGGCGGAAATGGTGGCCCTGGATCGGCGGGATGGTCGTGAGCTGTGGCGGGCCAGTGTGGCGACAGCCGTGGCCTCGCCACCCCGGGTGGTCAGGGATCTGGTCATTTTCGTGACCCTGGATAACCGCACCTACGCCCTGGATGGCGCAACGGGGCAGCGGCGCTGGGTACACAACACCTCCCCCGAACCTCTGGTGATCATGGGGGCTGGTACGCCGAGCGTTCTGCGCGGGACGGTTCTGGTCGGATATGCGTCGGGAGAGCTCTTTGCCCTCTCCCTGGAGGATGGCAAACCCCAGTGGACCTACAACATGACCATCATGGGGAGCCGGAGTGAACTGGATCTCCTGCAAAATGTGACGGCGCCGCTGCTGGTCACCCCCAGGGCCGTTTTCGCCGCCACGCATCAGGGGCGTTTGATGGCCCTGCAACCCAACTCCGGCAAGCCTTTCTGGGAGCGGGCCATGTCTGTCATCCATACGCCGCTTCTGGTCGATGATCGCCTGGTGGTGGCCGACGTGGATGGCTCCCTTTCGGTCTTGAGTGCGGCGGATGGCGTTCCCTTCTGGCAGACCCACCTGAGCGACGCCCTGCTGACGGCTCCGGTCATGTTCCATGACCGGATTATCGTTGGCGACAGCAAAGGGCGGATTTTTGCCGTGGATCCGGCCAGTGGACGGGTCGTCGGCCTGGATCATTTTGGCGATCCCATGTTTGCCGATCCCCTGGTGGTGGGAGGTCACCTCTACCTGTGGACCAATGAGGGTAACGTATACCGGTTTCAATGATTCCCGTGAACCGGGCCTGGGTTTTGCCGCTTTTCTCTGGGGCTCCGCCCCAAACCCCGCCAGGAGGAAGGGCGCAGCCCTTCCTCCTGGAC
>JADGBZ010000105.1 GCA_015231175.1 Magnetococcales bacterium
TAAGCGCCATTGGGGCGCAGCCCTTCCTCCTGGACCTCCATCCCAGTCTTTTAATCGTTTGTTGGGCAAAAGCCCTTCAGGATCGCCACCTGCGCAGGAAACACCGTCCCAAGGTGGGGATTGTCATGCAACAGGGTGGTCATGGCAGCACAGCGGGAAATTCTTTCGGCATTGTTCATGGTGAGGACAAGCTGGAAATGAGGCATGGCCTCCGGAAGATGGCCCAGAACAGTCAGGCTGATGGCCAGGAGAAAGTGCGCCTGGGATTGCTGGGCGAGGGGAGGTGCAGGCTGCCGTTGCAGGGCTTTCTCGAAAAATCCCAGGGCAAGATCCATGGTGTGCGGTGTCATGAAACGGCGGCCCATCTCCATGAGGATGGGTGGATCCTGTGGAGAGGTGACCAGGGCCTGGCGGATGGCGGCACGCGCCTCGGGAAACCGGTCCAGAGCCAAAAGCGCACGAGCCATTTTGTAGTGGATGGTGAAGGGGGAACGGGGAGCCAACTGGAGAGCGGCAGCAAACTGCTCGACGGCGGAGGCATACCGCCCCTGGTCCAATTCATGTTTGCCCAGGAGGTAATGGACAAGCGTGTTGTCCTTTGTCACGCGCAGGGTGTGCCGCCAAAGAGCGCCGCTGTCGCGCCAATATCCCACCTGTTGCCAGCACAACAGGGTAAAAATACCGACGGTCACCCCCGCCAGAATGAGGCGGAAAGAGGGACGCCGCAACGACGCCAAAGGCCAGGAAGGAAGCAGGCCCGCCAGGGCCAGAAACAATCCCATGTGCGGCAAATAGGTGAAGCGGTCCGCCATGGCCTGGGAACCAGCCTGGGCTAGACCCGAAACCGGAAAAAGGGCGATCATGAACCAAAACCACCCCATGGTCCAGGCAGGGTAGGCACGCCTGGCGATCAGGGCGCCTCCCGTCAGGCCCAGCAACACCAGCAGCGACAAGGCGACAGTCAGGGGAGAGAGGCTCGCCTGGGGATGGGGATAGAACGCAGCCAGGTCGATGGGAAGAAGGGTTTTGAACAGATAGTCCAGATAGACAACGACCATGTTGGCCAGGCGTGTGGAGAGGGGAAGCAGCGTCCAATCCAAACGATCTCCGTGGAGTTCCGAGGGCGTGGCGGTGGTGGTCAAGGTCAGGATAGCGGCGGCGAACGCCAGGACGACATAGGGAGCTTTTTCCCGGATGAGCGTTCGCCAACCTTGCTCTAGGCGGTGCAGGGGCCAAAAGTCCAGAAGCAACAGAAGCAGAGGCAACGTGACCCAGTTGGGCTTGCAGGCCAGGGATGCCAGATAAAACAGGCTGGGTTTCCAAAAACGCGCCCGTGCAAACGATGCTTGCGGCTGGAGGGCAGTGAGGTGGAGATGCAAAGCCGCCAAACCAAACAGGCCCGCCAATATCTCCTTGCGTTCCACCGCCCAGGCCACCGCCTCCACATGCTGGGGGTGAATACCGAACAGGAGAGCTGCCAGAAGGCTGGGGAGCAGGTGACCCGTCAGGCGCAGGATGAGACCAAAGAGCAGCAGCGTGTTGCCAAGGTGCAAAAGAAGGTTGACTGTGTGGATGGCACCCGGGTGCAGACCGAACAGGGTGGTGTCGAGCAAAAAAGAGAGCCAGGTGAGAGGGATCCAATAGCCGACATGGATATTGCTCCACGCCCAAAGGAAACTCTCCCAGGTCAGACCTTTCTGAATGATCGGGTTCAGAAGGAGATAGCGGGTATCGTCAAGATTGATGAAGGAGAAAGTGTGAAGACGGGCGTAGGGAAGCCAGACCCAGGCAAGCAAAAAAAAGATGGCTGAAAAAAGGGCGTATCGGGTGTAACTGTTCAACTCCCGGCGATGCATGTCAACTCCCAGCAGCTATTCAGTACCCGGCAACGAATTGGGGTCCAGAGGGCTGGCTCCCTTGCGGGTCAAGGGCAGCGCCCTTGCGGGTCAAGGGCAGCGCCCTTGCGGGTCAAGGGCAGCGCCCTTGCGGAGTCCGGGGCAGCGCCCCGTTGATATGAAAGCCTTTGTCAAGGCTCCGCCCCGAACCCCGCCAGGAGGAAGGGCGCAGCCCTTCCTCCTGGACCTCCATCCCAGTCTTTTAAACGTATTTTTTGGGGCTCTGCCCCAATTCCGCCAGGAGAAAGGGCGCAGCCCTTCCTCCTGGACCTTCATCCCGGTCTTTTAAACGTCTTGCAGCCCTTCCTCTCACCCGCCGGCGGAATCTGCCAGGCCCGCGCCACCATTCCGGGATCCTTCACTGCCTGGTTCGACCGCCTGTGTGACGGGTTTCATGGCACTACCACTCCGGTAATGTCCATATCCCGCCATGACCTTGTCACGCAAGACGGAAGCCGGCACAAGCCGCGCCGTCAACCGATGCGCCCCTTCGATACACCACGGGGCCAGACGCGACTGGTGGATGGCCGCTGTCGATGGAGGATCGAAGGAGAGCCACACCATACCGGCAACCAACAAGATCACGGCGCCCCGCCCGACACCCCACCCAACCGCCAAAACCCGGCTGAAGGGAGACAACTCTCCAGGGTGGGAGAGACGATTGACCAGCCAGTGCGTTACGGTCAAAGGCAGCTTGATGCTGGAAAAAACCAGCAAAAATGCCGCTGTTCCCACCAGGCCAACGTGCCCGTGGGACTGGAGATAAGGCAGCAGACGAGGTTCCAGCCGGCTTGCCAGCATCATGGCGGCCAGAAAGGAGATGACCCAACCCAGCAATTTCACCAACTCCTGATTGCTGCCCCGGAGAACCGAGAAGAGGATGGAAAATCCCACAACCCACAACAAAAGATAGTCGATACCGTTCATATGCTGAGTCTTTCCATGGCTTCCTCCACCGTATCGACCGCTTCCACGATCGTGGGGAGATTTTCAGGTAAGTTGTTGCAACATTTGGTTGGCAAGATACAGCGTGTAAAACCCAATTTGGCAGCCTCCTTGAGTCGCGTTGCGGCGTGACCTACCGCCCGAATCTCCCCCGCCAAACCCATTTCACCCATGATCACCATTCCCGGATCGGTTCCCAGGTTGCGATGGGAAGCGTACAGGGACGCAACGACGGCAAGATCCGCCGCCGGTTCCGTCACACGAAAACCACCCGCCACGTTCAGAAAAATGTCATGGTTGAACAGGCCAAGTCCCAAACGTTTTTCCAGCACAGCTGTCAACATGGCCAGACGATTGGCATCCAATCCCAGCGTGGTACGTCGTGGCAGGGCAAGCGAACTCGGCGCCACCAGGGATTGAATCTCCACCAGCACGGGCCGACTTCCCTCCACCCCCGGAAACACCACCGATCCCGCCGCACCCCGCTTACGTTCCGACAAAAACAGCTCCGACGGATTGGGCACCTCGTGCAGTCCCGAATCCCGCATCTCAAAAACCCCGATCTCGTTGGCCGCGCCGAAGCGGTTTTTGACCGCCCGCAGGATACGATAGTTGTGACCCCGCTCCCCCTCGAAATAGAGGACCGTATCCACCATGTGTTCCAATATGCGTGGGCCGGCGATTTGCCCTTCCTTGGTCACATGTCCCACCAGGAACACCGCCATGCCGCGATGTTTGGCCTCCATGATCAGGCGTGCGGCGCACTCCCGCACCTGGACCACGGTACCAGCCGCCGCCGGATAGGCATCGCTGGCCAAAGTCTGGATGGAATCGACCACCAGCACCGCAGGTTCCTTGGCGGTGACCGCCTGCAACACCCCCTCCAGGCGGTTGTCCATGGTGACCCACAAAAAATCCTCGACAATCCGCATGCGCTGCGCACGCAACTTGATCTGGGTCAGAGACTCTTCGCCCGAGGCGTACAGGACCGTCTGTCGCGAAGACAAACGGGCCAGAGCTTCCAGCAGCAAGGTGGATTTTCCGATTCCCGGATCTCCTCCGATCAGGGTCACCGACCCGGGCACCAGACCTCCTCCCAGCACCCGATCCAACTCCGCCATGCCAATCTGGAAGCGGGCCTCTTCGCCCATGACCACCCGGGCCAACAGGACCGGTCCCTCGCCAGCCAGCACGCCACCACCAGGCCGCTCGGGACGATCCTTCTCCACCACAAAGGCCTTCAGGCTGTTCCACGCTCCGCACGCACCACACTTGCCCTCCCAGCGGAGTTGCTCGGCGCCACATGCATCACACAGAAAGCGTTGCTTCGGACGTCCCATCGTGTTGCAATCCAAAAGGAAGATCCTGGTTTTTAGAACGTTTTCAGGTAACTATTCAGCACCCTTTGTAGCTATTCACCGTTCTTTTAAGAAAAACCTGGATATGAAAGCCTTTGTCAGGGCTTCGCCCCGAACCCCACCAGGACTCTGTCCTGGACCTGCCAGGGGGCCAGCCCCCTGGATCCCGATTCGTTCCCATTCCTTCACATCGGAGGAGGTTGCAGGGTTTGTGTGACTCCCGAGGTCTCGGAGGCTTGCGAGAGGTGCAAGGGCAACACACGGGCCTCCACTCCCAAACGCGCACGGATGGCTGCGGCCATTCGCCCGGCCTCATCGGCCTCGGCAAAGGGTCCGACCAGCACCAGAATCCGTGGCCGGCCCCCCTCCATGCCGCTGCGCCAGTAATCCGCAGTACCAGCCGCCAGCAATTGGCGATGAACCTTCCGGGCCAACGCCGGATCCGCAAATGCCCCAACCAAGACCTCATAACGCGCCCAATCAGGCGGCGGTGATGTGCGCACCACGTTCTGAACCAGGGAGAATGGCGAAACGGGCTGTGGTTTGGACACGGGGTGCACCCCCACCACCACAGACGCTTCCGCGTCCACCACCATGGGCAGGGAAATCCGATCCTGCCTGCTCAATCCCCAGAGAACCCCGACCGCCAGACACCACCCGGTCAGGGGCCACATCACAGACTTTCCCAAACGATCCCAAAGCTTTGAACGCAACGCCTTCTTGGGACGCGGCGTCTTGCCAGAGCAGACCAGGCCCACGCCACGAAGATTTTTCAAAGACTCCATACGCGCTGGGGCATAGGGTCTCTTTCCGTACCAGACAGCCTCCAGGCCACCTTTGGCCTGTTGATCCCGAGGGGGTTTCACATCTACGATCCGGTCATGGGCCGGGGGATGTTCCATGGCTGGAGCACCTGACTGGGGTGGGGCTGCGTCGGGACCGATGCTTTCGGTATCGGGCAAATCACCAAGGAGCAAGGGCGCATCCAGCTTGGCATCTGCGTCCAACCCACCCCAGCCACCCTGGCCATTCTGACCATCCCGGTCATCCCGGCTATTCTGACCATCCTGGCCATTCTGACCATCCTGGCCATCCAGCAGTGGTTCCACCCTGGTTTTTCTTGTTTCACCCATGCCCGTTCCACACCCGCCGACAAGGAGTCAAACCCGTTCATCCGAACCTCTGCCGGGGAGGGAAGCAAAATCAATGCCCAATTTCAACCATTCGAGGAGACGCCGGCCAGCTCATCCGCAGTGGCACGCAGATAGCGGCGTGGCAGGCGCGTTCCCAGGGCGCAAATCACCTCATAGGGTATGGTGCCAAGCCAGGTGGCCATCTCTTCGATATCGATCATCCCGGCTCCGTCGGCTCCCAACAGGGTGACGGAGGTTCCCACGGTCACAGCCGGCAAATCCGTGACATCCACGGTGATCAGATCCATGCAGACCCGTCCCACCACCGGAAAACGTCGGCCAGCGATCAAAACCTCGCCCCGATTTCCCAGGCGACGGTTGTAGCCATCACCATATCCCACCGGTATCTGGGCCAGGCGGGAGGGGCGTGACGTGGTGAAGGAGTGACCGTAGCTGACCGAAATGCCCGCCGGCACGGCATGTAACTGGATGATGCGGCTGCGCCAGGTCACCACCGGGCGCAGACCTGTCTCCCGCCACCCCTCCTCGGGGTAAAACGGGGAGGCTCCATACAACATGATGCCCGGACGCACCCAGTCATGGCGTGTCATGGGGTGTCCCAACAAACCGGCGCTATTGGCCAGGGAGACCCGCAACTTCCGCCGCGCCACTTCGGGTTGGGCCAGAAGATCCCGCAGCACCGCCGCCTGTCGAGCGGTTTCGGGCCGTTTTTTTTCGTCGGCACAGGCCAGATGTGACACCAGACCCACCACCCGGACCTGTTCTCCCAGACGATCCAGAGCCAGCAGAAACGCCTCCACATCGGCAGGAGGAACCCCCAGCCGCCCCATGCCGGTATCCACCTTGACGTGGACCCGCAAAGGTCGTTCCGGCGTTGCTGCGGCCAGAATTTGCAAATCGGTAGCCGGTTCAAACAAAAAGGGCTCCAGTTGCATGGCCGCAGCCTGTTCCACACAAGCCCCGCTCAATCCGGAAAAAATGGCCACCGGCTCTTCGATTCCCGCCTCCCGCAAGGCCACGCCCTCCTCCAGCAGGGCCACGCAAAACCCGGTGGCTCCGGCCTGTCGCAAGGCCTTGGCCACCGGGATCGCCCCGAGACCATAGCTGTTGGCCTTGACCACCGGCCAGACTCCCACCCCGGTTCCCACCCCGGTTTGGGCCACGCGAAAATTATGCACCACCGCTCCCAGATCCACTTCGATCCAGGTTGGACGCAGCGGCGGACCGCTCTCCCTAGTTGTGGCTTGATTTGGCATGGTTCTCAAACTTCGTGTATTTGTGAAGGAAAGTCAGGGGAACCGCCCCGGTCGGACCATTGCGTTGTTTGGCCACATTCACTTCGGCCCGACCCGTCAGGGAGGGGTCATCGGGTTTGTAGTACTCTTCACGAAACACAAACATGACGACATCCGCATCCTGTTCGATGCTGCCGGATTCACGTAAATCCGACAGAATGGGCCGGTGGTCGGTTCGGCTCTCCGGCGAGCGCGACAGTTGGGACACCGCCACCACCGGTACCGACAACTCCTTGGCAATGGCTTTGAGCCCCTGACTGATCTGCGAAATCTCCTGGACGCGGTTTTCGACCTGGAGGGAGCCTCGCATCAGTTGGAGGTAATCGACGATGATCAGATCGACCCCTTTCTCCCGCCGCAAACGCCGTGCCTTGGAGCGCAACTCCGTCACCGACAGGGCCGAGGTATCGTCAATGTAGATGGGTGCGTCCGACAGGCGGGCTGCCGCCTGGATCAACCGGCCATACTCTTCGTCGCTGAAGCGGCCTGTTCGCAACCCCTGGGCATCCACCCGGGCCGTGGCCGACAGCAAGCGCATCACGAGTTGCTCTTTGGACATTTCCAGGGAGAATATCCCGACGGATTTTGCATGATCCAGGGCCGCATTGGCGGCAAAATTCAAGGCCAGGCTCGTCTTGCCCATGGCTGGCCGACCGGCGACGATTACCAGATCCGACTTTTGCAGCCCCGTCAATTTTTCATCCAAATCCTTGTACCCTGTCGGCACGCCTGTCACCGAAACCCGCCGGTCCATCAGGCTTTCAAGGTGTTCCAATACAGGACGCACCACCGACTTCATGTCAAAATAGCCACTCCGGCGTTGATCCTTGCTTTCGGCCACGCCAAAGATGCGTTGTTCCGCCTCATCCAGGATCGTATCCACCTGATCCTGCCCTTCGTAGACGAGATCCACTACCGCCGTGGCCTGCCGAGCCAACTCCCGCAAGACCGATTTGTCGTGGACCAGTTGCGCGTAGGCCTTGGCATTGGCCGTGGCCGGAACCGTGTTGACCAACTCCGCCAGATAGCCCGAGCCGCCCACCGTATCCAATTCGGCGTTGCTCTCCAGGTGTTGCCGCAACAGAACCGAATCAGCGGGTTGACCGCGTTCCAGCAGCGTGCGTATCCCCTGATAGGCAACCCGGTGGGCGCCGACATAAAAGTCGTCCGGTTCCAGAATATCCGCCACTTGATCCATGACGGTGTTGTCCAACAGGATGGCCCCCAGGACGGATTGTTCAGCCTCCAGGGAGTAGGCTGGCCGACGGAGATGAGTTTTCCGGGATGCGGGTCTTGCCGTGTTGGTTGCGGGGGGGTCTTCCGGATACCCGGGATCGTCCGGCATCTCCGGAACAGGAACGGCGTAGGGTTCAAGCACGGGTGTCTCTTCCTTGAGAATGAAGGTCCATCGCTTTTTCGCCAGTCTCCTCCAGTTCCGGCTTGCGGACAAGGAGATCCTGCTTGAATCCTTTCATTGTAAGCAATTCACTTCCCATGCCACGATTTTTTCCCGATACTGGAGTCCCTGGAGAGGGGTGGGCGTGGGCCTGGGAATTCAGTTTTCAGCTTCAGTGATGTAGTTGTTTTTTGGGTGGCGCTGAATGGACACCGGTAAATCGACCGTGGATCATCACAGGGCTGCCCAGCCGACGCTGAAGCCTTGTTCAGCAATGGGGTATTCATGAGCACGTCCATGTCCGGCGATACGACGGATGCGTTGCATCAAGGCCACCGCAAACGGTTACGCAACCGTTTTCTGCTTGAGGGGATCGATCAGTTCGAGCCGCACCAGGTCATGGAGCTGCTTCTGTTTTATGCCCTGCCGCGTCGGGACACCAACGATATAGCCCATTTGTTGCTGCATCGTTTTGGAACCTTGTCGGCGGCCCTTGAGGCTGACCCGCAGGATTTGGCTTCCGTCCCCGGCATCGGTGAAAAGGCCGCCACGTTTCTTTCCCTGATTCCCCAGATCACGCGTTACTATCTGCGGGATCGGGCCTGCCGGGACCAATCCCCCCTGAACACGCCTGAAGCCACCCAAAAATATTTAATTCCGCTCATGACAGGGCGGTCGGAAGAGGTTTTTTACCTTCTCTGCCTGGACAGCCGTTTTCGCCTGATCTACCCCGCCCTCATCAAACGCGGCACAGTCACTGGTGTTCTCGTCGAGCCCCGCCTGGTCGTCGAGAGTGCCCTGCGCCACAAGGCTTCTGCTGTCATTCTTGCCCACAATCACCCTTCCGGCGCCATCAATCCTTCGCCGCAGGATGTGCAGTTCACGCGCCTTATTCAGCAGACCATGATTCCCATCGGCATCCAGGTGGTGGATCACATCATCGTTGCCCATGAACAAATATTCAGTTTTACTCAAAACAGGCTGTTGGAATCCGGATAATAATGACGGTTTTTGAAAAGCCTGGCGGCCCTTCAGCCGTTTTACCGACAAGCTTTGGCAATAGAGAAGGCTTTGTTGCGACTTGTTGTGTGGCTGAACGATTTGAAATATAACATATATTGTTGGCTCAATATGGATTCCGGGGGCTTATCGCACCAGAAGATCCAACAGAGAATGCAGCACCCGTTTGCCCCGCATTCTCACGTTGTGGATGAACTCGAAAAACCCCAAATATACCGGCAACTTCTCCTGTGAAATGCCCCGACGTGGCCTGAGCCATGAACGCAGCAGTGACCAAAACCCTTCCATGGTGTTGACGTGGACTTCATGAAATCCATCACCATCTTCA
>JADGBZ010000106.1 GCA_015231175.1 Magnetococcales bacterium
CAAATCGTGGTCAGTAAGCTTCATGGAGTGAACCTTGCAATCTGTTGCGACATCGTCCCCATCAAATCATCATTGGGCTTTCAGGTCCAGGGGTCTCTGAACGACTACGTTTTGGCAGGGGTTGCTCCTCTGAACAATGACAGTGGGCGCCACAGTGGAAAACGAGTCATATGGGGAGGTCGCGCTGAACTTCGCTCTACCCTCTACATGAGCACGTTGGTGGCCACTCGTTTCAACCCGGTCATACGCCGCTTTTATCAACGCCTGGTCGATGCAGGAAAACCCAAGAAGGTAGCACTCACGGCCTGCATGCGGAAGCTCCTAACCATTCTCAACGTCATGATAAAAAACATGAAAACATGGACACCCCCCTGGCAGAAACTGCTTGACAGTCAAGACAGTTGCTGGATCCCGATTCGTGGCCGGGTGCTGAAATAGTTACCTTTTGTTCATGCGCTGTTTTCATTTTTCCCGACACTGAAATAACGCGCACCAGGATGGGAAAAATAGTAGCCACAAACCGAGGCTGCCGGCAACATGGCGAAGCTTTCCGTGAGTTCGATTCCGGTGTTTTGCGTGACATCCAGAAGCTTGAAAATGTCAACCTTGGCCGCATGGTCGGGCGAGGCCGGATAGCCGGGGGCAGGACGAATCCCCTGGTAGGCCTCCCGGATCAGTGCCTCATTGTCGAGGTTTTCCTGCGGCACATAACCCCACAACTCCCGACGCACCCGTTCATGGAGGTGCTCGGCAAAAGCCTCGGCCAGACGGTCTGCCAGGGCCTTGACCATGATGGCGCCATAGTCATCACCCTCCTGTTCCAACAGCTTTACGATCCCATCCAGGCCTGTACCGGTGGTAACGGCAAAAAATCCCAGGTGGTCCAGAAGATGGCTGGAGCGGGGAGCGATCCAGTCAGCCAGGGCACGGCAAGGCTGGCCATCGGGATGGGCCTGTCGCTGCCGCTGGGTATGAACCAACATGTGGGTGTCGGAACGCTCTTCGTCTTTGTAGATGGCGATGGTGTCATCATCCGCCAACGTGTTGGCCGGGAAAAGCCCGACCACCCCATGCGCCGTCAGGGAGTCGTCCCGTATGAGACGTGCCAGCCACTCCTGGGCATCCTGAAACAGTCGGGCCGCTTCGGGATGTTTCTCCAGAATGGCCGGATAACGTCCCTTCAACTCCCATACGTGGAAGAATGGGGTCCAATCGATGTAATCCTTGAGAACCTCCAGGGAGTAGTTGCGCAGAACGGTCACCCCGGGATGTCGGGGTTTGGGGGCGGGCGGCGTGGCCACCCAGTCCAGGCGTGGCTTGTGGGCACGCGCCTCGGCCAGGGAAAGCGGACGGGCCTGTTGCTGGCGTACCTGGTGGCTCTCCCGCGCCTGCTGTTGGGAATGACGCAGCTCCTCCACCAGGGAAGCATGGCGCCGCGGGTTGAGAATGTCGGACATGACGCCAGCTGCGCGGGAGGCATCCTGAACATGAAAAACCGGACCGTCATAACAAGGGGCTATCTTGACCGCCGTATGGATCCGGGAGGTGGTGGCCCCGCCAATGAGCAGAGGGATGGTCATCCCCAGACGCTGCATGCCGCCCGCCACTTCGATCATCTGTTCGAGGGAAGGGGTGATCAGCCCGGAAAGACCAATCATGTCGACCTGTTCGGAAACAGCCCTCTGCAAGATGGTCTCTGCGGGAACCATCACCCCCAGGTCGATCACCTCGTAGTTGTTGCACTGCAACACCACCTTGACGATGTTTTTGCCGATATCGTGGACATCCCCCTTGACGGTGGCCATGAGGATGCGGGCGCGTGGTTTGGCGACGCTCCCCGGCCCCTTGGCCGCCTCGATGAACGGGATGAGATACCCCACCGCCTTTTTCATCACCCGGGCGCTCTTCACCACCTGGGGCAGAAACATTTTGCCGGCGCCGAACAACTCACCCACGGCGTTCATGCCGGCCATGAGAGGCCCCTCCACCACGGCAAGGGGATGGGAGGCGGCCTGCCGGGCCAACTCCGTATCGGCTTCGATGAATTCGGTCAGGCCCCGAATCATGGCATGGCGAATCCGTTCATCGACCGGATCGTTGCGCCATGCGTTATCACCAACGGAAACGGCGGCTCCTCCCTTGAAGCTGTCGGCCACCTCCAGGAGGCGGTCGGTGGCATCGGCGCGCCGACAAAGGATGACATCTTCGATACGCTCCCGCAGATGGGGCGGGATGTTGTCATAAACGGCAAGCTGGCCGGCATTGACGATCCCCAGACCCAGACCGGCCTGGATGGCATGGTACAGGAAGACGGCATGCATGGCCTCGCGGATCGGATCGTTTCCCCGGAACGAGAAGGAGACATTGCTGATTCCACCGGAGACCAGGGCATGGGGCAGGGTGGCGCGTATCCAGCGGGCCGCTTCGATAAAGTCCAGGGCGTAGCGGTCATGGGCCGGGATGCCGGTGGCCACGGCAAACACATTGGGATCGAACAGGATATCCTCAGACGGGAAACCGGCCTTTTCGGTCAGGAGACGATAGGCGCGGGTGCAGATCTCCTTGCGCCGGGAGAGGGAGTCGGCCTGCCCCTGCTCGTCGAAAGCCATGACCACGACCGCCGCTCCCAGTTTCCGGGCCAAACCGGCCTGGCGCAGAAAAGGGGCATCCCCCTCCTTGAGGCTGATGGAGTTGACCACCCCCTTGCCTTGCAAACACTGCAAACCCGCCTCCAACACCTCCCAGTTGGATGAATCGATCATCACGGGGATGCGGCTGATATCGGGTTCGGCGGCAATCCGGTGGAGAAAAGTGACCATGGCTGCGCGAGGATCCAGCATCGGATCATCCATGTTGACATCGATGATCTGGGCGCCGCTCTCCACCTGCTGGGAAGCCACCCGGAGAGCCTCCTCCAGATCCTGGTCGCGCATGAGACGGGCGAAACGTTTGGAACCGGACACGTTGGTCCGTTCACCGATGTTGACGAACAGGGATGCCTGGTCGATGTTCAACGGCTCCAGCCCGCTCAGGCGGCAGGCCTTGGGAATGACGGGGAGGGGCCGGGGTGGCACCTCTTTGACCGCAGCGGCGATGGCCCGAATGTGCTCCGGCGTCGTGCCGCAGCACCCTCCGACGATATTGACCATCTCGGAGCGGGCAAACTCCTGAATGGTTTCCGCCATCATGGCGGGGGTTTCGTCGTAGCCGCCGAAAGGGTTGGGAAGCCCGGCGTTGGGATGTACCGAGATGTGCGTTGCGGCAATCCGGGCCAACTCCTGGACAAAAGGACGCAACTGGGCCGCTCCCATGGCACAGTTGAGGCCGATGGTGATGGGTGCGGCATGTGCTACGGAGTTCCAGAAGGCGGCCACCGTCTGCCCGGAAAGGGTGCGGCCACTCTTGTCCGTGATGGTGAACGAAATCATGATGGGAATGTCTTGTTGGCGCTCCTCGATCAACGTCAGGATGGCAAACAGGGCCGCTTTGCAGTTCAAGGTGTCGAAGACCGTCTCCACCATGAGGAGATCCGCCCCCCCATCCAGAAGACCCTGGGCGGCTTCCCGGTAGGTGTGAACCAGCTCCATGAAGGTGACGTTGCGAAATCCCGGATCATTGACCTCGGGTGACATGGAGGCCGTCCGGTTGGTGGGCCCCAGGACGCCGGCGACAAAACGGGGTGGCAGGGGGGCCTGGTCGGCCTCGGCGCGGGCCAGGGCAGCGGCAGCCCGATTGAGTTCATAGACCAGATCGCCGAGGCCATAATCGGCCAGGGAGATGGCGTTGGCGTTGAAAGAGTTGGTCTCAAGAATGTCCGCTCCGGCCTCCAGGTAGGCTCGATGCAGATCGCGTATGACCTCCGGACGGGTGAGAACCAGCAGATCGTTGTTGCCTTTGAACGAGCCAGGATATCCGGCAAAGCGCGTGCCGCGAAAATCCTCCTCGGTCAAATTCAATTTTTGAATCATGGTGCCCATGGCCCCATCCAGGATCAGGATCCGTTCGCCAAGGGATCGCCGGAAGAGGTCTGAACGGGATAACGTGTGGGGCATGGTGGTTCCTTTTTTGGATCTGACATCCTGATGGACGGTTGGCGACCGGGGGAAAAGCGGGTTAAGATGGTGTCAGGTGCCGCGGACGGCTTCCGGGTACAACCACCCCCACCCGGGACGGGCCCGTGTTGCAAAGGATTCCTCGACGCCTGTAGAGTCATCCTTCCTGGAGGTTATAAGGATATGCGATTTGCCTTGATTCTGTCACTCGTGTTGCTGCTGCTCCCTGTCGGGAGCCAGGCCCAGGAGATTTACCAGAAAGATGTCTTCACCGTGCGCAAGCTGGAGGGGGTCTGCAAGCTGGAGATCGCCATGAGCCTGGAAAGGCGTCCTGTGGTCATCCTGGCGCTTTTTGATGGCGGCACGTATTACGACGAAATGTTCACCCTCCATGACCAGATTGGCCTGGCCAAAGGCCCGATGGTCATTCAGTTCGATCAGGAACCTTCGATCCAGGTGGATTTTGCCCCCGGCCTCAACGCCAAGGATGAACATTGGGAGTGGCAATACCTCAACCTGAAAAAAGAGACCCACTCGCTGCTGGAGGAGGTCAAACGGCGGCGCACCATGGAGGTGCGTTTTTCCAACGGAACAAAGGAGTTTCAGTTCTCCGTACCCCTCAAGGGGAGCACCAAGGCCGTCAAGCTCATGAAGGATTGCCCCAAGTAGGGGGAGCCCAAGTAAGGGGAGCCCAAGTAAGGGGAGCAGGAAACGCCAGGACGTGAAGGCCTTTGTCAGGGCTTTGCCCCGAACCCCACCAGGAGGAAAGGCGCAGCCCTTCCTCCTGGACCTCCATCCCAGTTTTTCAATCGTTTTTTGGGTGGGTCTCCGTCCCGTAACGCTGCCGGTAAGCCAGAATGGCCGCATGGGTGCCGGCTTGCTCCGGGGTGTCGCCCAGAAGCGCAAGCAGGTCGGTCAGCCGGGCGATGGCCAGGACGGGCATGTGGTAGAGTTCCGTGATCTCCTGGACGGCGCTTTTATCGCCGCTCCCCCTCTCCTGCCGGTCCAGGGCGATCACCACCCCGGCGGGTTGGGCGTTGGCGGCGTGGATGCGGTCCACGGACTCCCGGATGGAGGTGCCGGCACTGATGACATCGTCGATGATCAAAACCCGGCCTTGCAAAGGGGCGCCGACAAGGGATCCTCCTTCGCCGTGCTCCTTGACGCTCTTGCGATTGAAGGTAAAAGGGATATCCCGGCCATGATGGTCGGCCAGGGCCATGGCCGTGGCCACCGCCAGGGGAATCCCCTTGTAGGCGGGACCGAAAATCATGTCGAAGGCCATGCCGGATTCTTGAATGGTGTCGGCGTAGTGGCGTGCCAAACGGGCCATGGTGCGGCCAGAGTTGAACAGACCGGCATTGAAAAAATAGGGCGAACAACGGCCAGCCTTGGTGGTAAACTCGCCAAAGAGGAGAATTTTCTCATCCATGGCAAAACGCAGAAACTGTTCGCTGCGGGATGAAGAGAGAGTGTGTACCATGGGCGCCTTCCCTTGTTGTGACTGTAACACCGCCGCCAGGACGATGTGATGGATACGAATGGTTCGTCAACCAAATGGGTCTGGATCGGTTTGTGCCTGCTGGCAGCCAATGGCTGGGTGCAATACATGCTCTGGTTTGGAGATCAGGGTCTGGTGCGCTGGCGACGCTCGGAAAACCAGATGATGATCGTGAAAAAGGAGATTGCCGACATATCGGAGCGTATCCGCCGCATCAAGGCTGACATCCTCTCCCTGGAGAAGGAGCCCAACGTCCTGGAAGAGGTGGCGCGGCGCGATATGGGACTGGTCTATGCTGACGAAATTCTCTTCGTTTTTCCCGAGGAACGCAAAACGACCCCGGGGCCATGATCCTTGACCGCCGATGCGATGTAAAGCTGATCCAATAGTTGAAAGAGTTCCTGGCGAATGGTGTCGAAACGGGCCATGCCTTCCGATGCGGCGGTTCGTTTTCCTGCCATGGCGGCAAGGACCGTCTCCTTGCCGGTGAGATGCACTTTTTCGTGGACCTTTCCCAGAGTGTGGAACAACTCCAGGTGACCGAAGAGCCTTTGGCCCTCGGTGTCATACCATCGTCCCAGATCGCACGCATGCGCGTCGCCGGCCTTGTCCGGGGAGATATCGTTTCCGCCATCCAGGACGGCACGCAGCAAATGCCGCAACCAGGCGAGGTGCGCCTGCTTGATGTTTTGAATATCAAAAGGTTCGGATGTTTCCGTGGTATGAGCAACCACGGTGTCCTGTAATTTTTCCACCGGGACGCTGAGCGTGTTGATCAGGATGTCCAGCAGATTGGCCAGTCCGTTGAGCAGCCCCATGCTGGCGGAGATTTGTTGCAGGCTGTCCTCGGCCTTCTCGACGGCGCTCTGACTCTCCTCGATGGCGGCGGCCATGGCGGTGGCAGCATCTTGAATGGCCCGGTTTTGTTCGACCAGATTGTTGCCGGCGAAAACGCTCTGATTGGCGGAAGCGGCGATCTGGGTTGTGCTGCTGGCCACCTCGTTGGTGGACCGGGAGACCTCCTGGGTGGCTGTGGCCAGTTCCATGACGGCGTGTGTCACCTCCGCAGCGGCCTGGGCCACGGTCTGTATGGCGTCAGCAATACCGTTGACGCTCCGGGTCTGCTCGTCCACGGCATCGGCGATCTCCCGGTTGGCGTGATGGACTTTGCCGATACTCTCGGTGATCTGGTCATTGGCGCCGCTGACATCGTTCATGACACCCTGGATCTCCACGATGTGCCCGGCAATCATGTCGGTGGCGCTGGCTGTCTGGCGGGCCAGTTCCTTGACTTCATTGGCCACCACGGCAAACCCCTTGCCCGCGCTGCCGGCTCCGGCGGCTTCGATGGCGGCGTTCAGGGCGAGCATGTTGGTCTGTTCGGCGATATCGTTGATGACTTCGACCACCTTGCTGATTTCCCGGCTGGCAGACTCCAACCGCTGCATGACCTCCTGGGAATGTCGGGCCGATTCTTTGGCGCTTTCAGAAATTTCCCGTGCCAGGAGGCAACGTCCCCTGACCCCCTCCAGGGAGCGGGTCACCGCCTGGATCGACTGGGCGACCGAGTGAACGGAGTTGTCCACCTGTTGGAGGTTTTGGTTCACGTCGGTGATATTGGCGGTGATCTCTTCCGTTGCCGAGGCCACGGTCATGATATGATCGCTCGCCGAGGTGGCCGAGGCGGCAATGGTGGTCAGGTTGCGGCTCAGCTCCTCGGCGGCGATGCCGGTGGCCGACACCCGGGATTCGGTCTCCCTGATGGAACCCTGCATGTTGACCATATGCTGACGCACCTGGGTGTTGTCATCGGCGATATGTTGGATCAACTCACTGTTTTTTCCCGCCTCCTGGGTCAACTCTCCCTTCATGTCCGTCAACATGGGCAGACTGGCCGCCAGTGATCTGGTTTGCAGAGTGGTTTCGGAGATCCAGGCCGGTGGTTGTCGGGATGCATCACTGCGGGTCGATCCGGGCGAAGTGGCGCTTGATCGGGGTGTGGCTGGCGCGGAATCCAGGGGTTGTCGTTGAACGCTGCCCCCTCGGGCGAAACGGTCGATCAGCCAGCCGATACCCGCCACTCCTCCCAGGAGCAGGACAATCAACCAAATGGCGTAAAAGATGATACGGGTCCGCATGGCCACGAGGGGTTGCAACACGTCATCGGCTGCCACTTCGCTGATGATGGCCCAATGCAAACCGGGAATCGTGATCGGGGCATAGGCCACCCATGCCGGTTCGCCCCGATAGCCCGGGAAGGATCCGGTGCCCTTTTTCCCGGCCAACGCTGCTTCGGTAGCCCCGCTGCGAATGGCAAGAAGTCCCATGGTTCGCCCCTGGCTGGCCAGGGTGGCCACCGCTGTCTGGGAGAGCCCGTTCTTTTGCAGAGTGGCCAGGAAGGATTCCCGATTTTCCAGGAAAGGACGGCTGTCGCTGCGCATTTTAAAGTCGGCGCCAACCAGATAGCTCTCGCCCGTGCGTCCCAGGCCGACCGCTTCCCATTGCCCGGCGTGTGTCATGATGGTCTGTAGGGGTTTCTCGGAGATTTGCAGAACCAAAACCCCGATTTTCTGTTTGCCGTCCAGGATCGGGGCTGCGACAAATCCTGCGGGTTCTCCGTACACGGGGGGATGCGGCGTAAAATCTTCCAGGATCACCTGACCGGCGTTTTCCAGAGACAGGGCTTTGTGTACCAGGGAGTCCAGGCTGCCATCCGCAAAAGGTCCACGCCACAGGGCGGTGACAAAATCCGCCTCCTCGCGTGTCGTGTAGACAACGGATCCTGTGTCGGCATCCAGGAGAAGGATATCGGCAAAGCCATGGGTGTGCCGAAACTCCCGAAACAGGGGGTGATATCGGGTGAATGGCTGGTTGGAAGCGACTGGAGCAGAGGCTTGGTCCGATGCGCCTTCTCTGCCGGGGGCGAAAGTTCCACGCAGCTGTTGCATGGCTTCCACCACTTCCCGGTCACGCGCCAGGGTTTGACACCGACCCACAATGCCCCGAAAGTGTTCCTCAATGGTCTCCCGAGTCACCTCCCGGGTGGTGGTCAAGTGTTGAAAAACCTGCATTTTCAGCATGCTTTGCGCCGAATCCAGAGCGATCCACCCCAAAAGAACGGCCAGGATCAGCAACGGCCCGCCGAGGTGCAGCACACCCCCCATGATCCGAATCCCGAGCAATCTCATAAGACCACCACGTCCATAAAACCATCACTGTCTCGGCTGAAAAGACTTCTCCTCATTCCCGGCTGCAAGTCTCTCTCATAACGTGGTCGTTTTGCAATCGTTGACGCAGAGTCACTATTCAGAACCCTTTCAAAAAAGGCTTGGATTATGAAAGCCTTTGTCGGGTGGAATTGGGGTCCAGGGGGCTGGCTCCCTGGCGGGTCAAGGGCAGCGCCCTGGTGATGGGATGGACCCACCCCTCTTCAAATTCGGCCTCTGATGGGCCACA
>JADGBZ010000107.1 GCA_015231175.1 Magnetococcales bacterium
GCAAGGGCGCTGCCCTTGACCCGCCAGGGAGCCAGCCCCCTGGACCCCGATTCGTGGCCGGGTGGTAAATCGTTACAACGCACGAATGAGTGTAGAGATGCCTCAATAGGGTACCCGTTCATGAAGACAATACCCCATGCAGAGAACTTCCTTGGATGATCATGACGAGCAGGCGTGGCGAGCGTTTTTGCAACAGGCCGGTGAGGTCATCGGGAGGGCTATCACTCCCGAACAGGAAAGTGCGTTGCGCATTTACGTAGCGGATTTGCAGTTGTGGAACCAGCGCATCAATCTAATTGGTCCGGGTGGCATGGCGCACCTGTTGACGCGGCACATGTTGGATTCACTTTTTTTGGCAAGATTTATGGTTGGGCTGGAACGTGTGGCGGATCTGGGATCGGGAGCCGGATTTCCGGGCTTGATTCTGGCGGCCTGTGGGGAGGTGGACCAGAGGATGGATTTGGTGGAGTCCGTACAAAAAAAAGCGCGCTTTTTGGAACATGTGGTGGCCCGCATGGGGTTGGTGGCGCGGGTCAGGGTACTGCATGCCCGAGCGGAGAGTTTGACTGCGGAGGGGCCTTACGACGGGGCGCTCTCCCGGGCGTTGGGAAATTTGGCTCTGGGGGCGCGCCTGGCCTTGCCTCTGTTGCGGGAAAAGGGGGTGTATCTGACCCTCAAGGGGCGGCGGTATTCGGAGGACGTTGCGCATTATTTGCAGGATCCGGTCAGCCGGTCGTATGCGCCGCCGGAGGTTGTCGAATTGGGTGAGGCGAATGTGTTGATCCGGGTAGAGCGGCGCTGATCCATGGTGAGGCGATGTTGCAACAGAAAGTTTATTTTATGATGTTAAAAATTTGACGGATTGGGAAGGGGCTTGGGTGGGGGTGACCGGAATGTGACGTGGGTGTGGTTAAAATGACACACTCGTTCAAAAAAAGCTTGGACCAGTTTTTCAATCGTTTATTTTGGTGGGAGCTGTACGGATACCACGCTTTTTTTGTTTTTGGAGAAGTCTTGATGGGACGGATTTTGGCGGTGGCCAATCAGAAGGGTGGCGTGGGAAAGACAGCCACGGCAGTCAATCTGGCGGCAGCGTTGGGGGCGGCGGAGAAGCGGGTTTTGCTGGTGGATTGTGATCCGCAGGGCAACGCAACGACGGCGCTGGGATCCGAGAAAACGATGGGTCACGGTACGGTGTATGATTTATTGAGCGGAGCGAGGCAGGTTCATGAGGTGGTGCGCCGGGTGGCGCCCCCCTATTTGGATCTTGTGGCATCCGTGCCGGATTTGAGTGGCGCCGAGGTGGAGCTGGTCCATGTGCCCCAGCGGGAGTTTCGCCTGCGACACGCCTTGCAGGCGGGGTGTTCTGCCTACGACCTGGTGTTGCTGGATTGCCCACCCTCTCTGGGATTGTTGACCCTGAATGCCCTGGTGGCGGCAGATGGGGTGCTTGCTCCTCTTCAGTGTGAATTTCATGCATTGGAGGGGTTGGCGCAACTTATACGGACGGTGGAGATTGTTCGCGAGCGGTTGAATCCCGGGCTGACATTGGCTGGAATTGTTTTGACCATGTACGATGCGGAGTCGGGGTTGAGCCGACAGGTTGCGGAGGAGGTGCGACAACACTTTGGCGACCAGGTTTTTGCCACGGTCATTCCCCGGGATCGGCGGTTGGCGGAGGCGCCGGGTTTTGGCAAGCCGGCGGTCTGGTACGATGTGCGGTCGGCGGGTGCGCTGGCCTACCTGGGATTGGCCCAGGAAATTTTGGCTGGCCGAGGATTGAAGGAGCAGGATCATGGCTGAAGGCATGGGACTTGGGCGGGGTTTGGGGGCGTTGCTGGGTGGGGATTCGGTGGCGGAAGTCGGACGGCGGCGGGTGCGTGAAGTCCCGGTGGAGCGGATCGAACCCAATCCCCGGCAACCGCGCCGGCACATGGATCCGGGCGCCTTGGAGGATTTGGCGGAATCCATCCGTGCCAACGGGGTGTTGCAGCCTCTCCTGGTCCGGATCAAGCCCGGCAGCAATCCCATGGATGAGTTTTACGAGTTGGTGGCAGGGGAGCGCCGCTTGCGGGCGTCGCGGCTGGCGGGTCTGGAGCGGGTGCCGGTTCTGGTCCACGAACTGGATGATGGGCGCTCCCTGGAGGTGGCCATTCTGGAAAACGTGCAGCGCGAGGATTTGAATCCCATTGATACGGCAAGGGGTTATCAGCGTCTGGTGGACGAATTCGGCTACAGTCATGTCCGCATTGCCGAGCGGGTGGGACGCAGCCGCATGGGTGTCAGCAACACGTTGCGTTTGCTTAAACTTCCTGAGGATGTGCTGGATCTGGTCACGGCAGGAAGGTTGACCGAGGGGCACGCACGCGCCCTGTTGGGATTGGAAGGGAGCGCCCATGTCACGGAGGTGGCGGCTGCCGTGGCCGAAGCAGGCCTCAGTGTGCGGGAAACGGAACGCCGGGTGCGCGAGCTTGTTTCCCATGTCGCACAGTCTGTTGTCGATGAAAATGAAAAGAAAAAACGTGGCAACAAGCGGCGCGATCCGGCCCTGGCATTGTTGGAAAAGAAGTTGGCATCGGAGTTGCGAACGAAGGTCACCATAACCCAGGTTCGTGGTCGGGGCAAAGTGATTCTGGAGTTTGTCTCGCTACAGGATATGAAGGAATTGATTGGTCGGCTGGTTCCTTTGGGTGACAGGGAAGAGGAAAAAACACCCTGAAGTAAATTTTTTCGTGTTTTTTTCTTGACGGCTTTTTTGGGTTGATGTAGAAGAGTGTCCACAGTGTTGCTGATATGCAACACGGGTGTGGCAAAACAGCAAGCCTCGGACAGATGGCGCGCTGACGGTCCCTGGGAAGGGAAAAAGAAACAAAATGGATCAAAACTTCAGGTCGAAGAAAATAGACCACACGACGTGGTTCACTTTACGTAAGGAGGGAGATTTCATGAAAAAGGCTCTGGTACTGGGCGCCGCCGCCCTGGCAGCCCTGGCAGTTGCACCGAATCCCGCCAGCGCTGGCGAAATGAAGATTGGCGGGTACTACATGTTCCGTATGCAGGATTCGGACAAGACCGTCACCAAAGACGCTCCGGGGACCGATGATCAGCAATACTGGCGGCATCGGTTGCAGTTGAAGATGGACATGATTGCCAGCCCGAAGACCCATGCCCACATGGTGGTCCGGGCTTTTGACAACACACTTGAAGGTGCAGATAGCAACCTGAACCTCACCGGTGACCCCGATGGCGGTGGCGTGCTGTTGAGCGCCACGGACGGGACATTGACCACTGTACCTGCCACGGCTACGACTGCTGCCACGACCGTGGGTGTTGCCGGCGTGAAACAGTCTACGGTGACCGGTGCCGCAGCAGCTCGGGGTGAGGGCGGCAGCACCTGGGATATCCGGCAGGGTTGGTTGGAGACCGAGGCGTATACCGTTGGGGTGAAAGTTGGTTTCATGCCCATCTCCCTGAATGACCGCATTCTGGTCAACGATGACACGACCGGCTTCGCCACCATCCTGCTCTCCAAATCGTTCGGTGACCTCACGCTGGTTGGCGCCGATGTGCGGGTGCGTGAGGACAACGTCAGTGGCAAGGCTGCCGGCTACAGGACAATGGGCCTGGGTGCCGGTGGAACGGCTGTTGGTGGCACACTGAGCGGCGCCGACCGGGATGACGAAGATCTGTATGTCCTCTCCCTGCTCGGCAAGTTCCAGAATGTCAACTATCAGTTGACCAGCGCCTACTTCTACGGCGGCAAGGATGGTCTTATCAGCGTTTTCGGCGACGGAACCCGTGGCGTGACGGATGGCCGGGCGACCGATTTCTGGCTGGCTGGCACGGCGGGCGGTGAATTTAACGGTGTCAATGCAACCGGTACCCTGATTTGGGAAAGTGGCATGACGGATTATGCCAACAACACCCTGGATGCCATCTCCCGTCAGCTTGAGCGCGGCGGATTCCTGGGCGCCGTGCGCCTTGATGGCAAAACCGGGTTCGGTGGATGGCAGGGCTATGGCTTCTACGGCAGCTCTGGCTTTACCAACATCACCCCGAACAACCAGGTGTGGTCTGACACCTGGGATCAAGGCGGGCCGGGCGCCGTGAAGTTGATGCGCACCTTCGCGAACCGCGCTTTTGCGACCAGCGCCGCAACGAACAACAATGCCATCGCCTCCGCCAGCGAGAATATGTGGGGATTGGGCGCCGGCGTCATCCTCAATGCCAGTGGCTGGAAGATCAACCCCATGCTTGACTACGCTCAGGTCGTCGACAGTGAGCCGGTGGCCGGCACCAAAGCCGTCTACAAGAGTGCCTGGGGTGGCAGCTTGATGCTCAGCACCGAAATCGACAAAGGAACCACGCTGCTGTTGGGTGGCTCTGCCGTCAAAGCGAAAGATGGTGCAGGCCGGGTCGTGAGCGTCACCGATTCCGATACCATGCACACGGTGCAGGCTGCCGTGAAGATGGCCTTCTGATCACGCTGTAATTGATGCTGTAGTTGGTTGAAGAAGTGAGTAAGGAAAAGGGAGGAGCGTTTCGCTCCTCCCTTTTTTGTTGTGGGGTGCTGGGATAATCAGCCATTCGGGGCGCACTGGGCGCAGCCCAAGACCGTGCCGGGGCGCTGTCCCGGACCCCTCAAGGGCTCTGCCCTTGACCCGCCAGGGAGCCAGCCCCCTGGACCCCGATTCCTGACCAGCATGCCGGGGGTTTTTCGTTGCTGCCATCGCGATAAGAGTGTTAAAATGCCGGGTTTAAGGTGGGGGCGCTTGTGTCCACCATCCCGGGCATCATCGGATGCGTTGCCAGCACAGGAAAACAAACAAACCAGGCCATGGACGATCAACTCTGGGAACGGACTCTGGAAGCAATCAAGGAGCAGGTTTCGGTTCGGGTTTTTGATGCCTGGATCAAGCCTTTGCGTCCAGCCGCTCCGGTTGCCGATGCAAAACTGGAGCTTTTGGTGGACAGCCAGCTCATCATGGATGTGGTGCAGAAGCGCTACGGGGCCATTCTGGAGTCGTGCCTCGCCAGTGAAGCCGGAGACCATGTCCAGATCTCCTACCGCCTCGATGCCAAAGACTCTGAACCGGCAAAGTCGGACGCGGATGGCGCCGAAAAAACCGCTCCCGTTGCGGAAATTGCGCCCCCCTCCCAGCCGACGCCCGGGAAATCTCCGACCTTCGTGCATACCTTGGAAAGGACCGTCCTCGATGCACGGTTCACCTTTGAAAATTTTGTGGTCGGAGGGTGCAATCAATTTGTCCATGCCGCCGCCGAACGGGTCGCCGAACAGCCGGCGCGTGCCTACAACCCTTTGTTCATTCACGGCGGCGTCGGCCTGGGCAAGACCCACATCATGCAGGCCATCGGCAACCGGGTGGCACAAACCCGCCCCGACCTGAAAGTTCTTTACATCTCCTCCGAAAAATTCATGACGGAAATGATCCACTCCCTGCGCAACCAGGGGATCATGGCCTTCAAGGAAAAATTCCGTTCCGTCAACCTGCTCCTCGTGGATGATATCCAGTTCATTGCCGGCAAAAAATCCACTCAGGAAGAGTTTTTTCATACTTTCAATGCGCTTTATGAAAACAACAGCCAGATTGTTCTTACTTCGGATAGTTTTCCCGCTGACATCAAAGAGTTGGAAGAGCGTCTGCGCTCCCGCCTGGCCATGGGTCTGGTCGCCGACATTGCCCCGCCCGACCTGGAAACGCGGGTCGCCATCCTGAAGAAAAAAGCGGTCATGGTCGGCATGGACCTGCAAAACGATGTCGCTTTTTTTCTGGCCGACGCCATCCAGACCAACATACGGGAGTTGGAAGGGGCCCTGATCCGGGTTACGGCCTTCGCCTCGCTCTCCCACAAGCCCATCACCATGGGACTGGTCAAGGAGACCCTGCGCGACCTGGTCAAGGGACACGACAAGGTGGTCACCATCGACAACGTCCAAAAAACGGTCTCCAACTACTACAAGATCCGACTTGCAGACCTTCTCTCGGACCGACGTACCCGGATGTACAGTCATCCACGCCAGGTGGCCATGTACCTGTGCAAACAATTGACCAGCCACTCCTATCCGCAGATCGGCCAGCATTTTGGTGGCCGGGACCACACGACTGTTTTGCACGCCGTTCGTTCCATCGAACAAAAGCAGGCCACCGATCCCAATCTGGCCGAGGAGTTGGACTCTCTCCTGACCATGCTTCGTCGGTGACGACGCTGCTGATTTGTAACTATTTACCACCCCGGCAACGCATCGGGGTCCAGGGCGCCGGCGCCCGGGCAGGGCTTTGGACAGCATCCTGGAAGGGTTCGGGGCGAACTCCTGACGAAGGCTTCCGTATCCAGGCTTTTCTTGAAAGGGTTTGAGTCGTTACGCTGATTTATCGCCATTTTTGAGAACAACTGAGGCACCGTATGGACTTTCACGTCGAACGCGAACCATTTTTGAAGGCGCTCTCCCGCATCCAGTCCGTCGTGGAACGGCGCAACACCATGCCCGTTCTCGGCAATGTTCTTTTGGAAGTGGACGGCAACACCTTGACTGTCACCGCCACGGATACGGAGATCGCCCTGCGCTCCACCATGGCCTGCGAAGTGACTGAACCCGGCGGGATTACCCTCCCAGCCAAAAAATTGTATGAAATTGTCCGGGAACTCCCGGACGGGGCTGTCCGTTTGCGGCAGGCGACCGGTGAACGGGTCATCGTCACCTCGGAGCGTGCCCGATTTACTTTATTCGGCATCGCGGCCCAGCTGTTTCCTGCCATTCCCCAGCCTGATGGCCATCAGCGCATCACCCTGGAATCTCTGGTCATGGCGAGCCTGTTCAACAAGGTCCACTTTTCCATGTCCCAGGACGATGGCCGTTTTGTCCTGAATGGTATTTTTTTGCAACTGGATCCCGCCACGCCGGAGATTCCGCAGGCTTTTCTGCGCATGGTCGCCACCGATTCGCACCGACTTGCCATGGCCGAAACGCCCATCGCTGGTGACAACCTGGATCCGCGTGGTGTCATCATCCCCAGAAAAGCGGTGATCGAAGCCCGCAAGCTTTTGGAAGAGATTCAAGGCCAGACCGAGTTGATCATGGGAGAAAAATTTCTCCAGTTTGTCATGCCGGATATCACCATGATCACCAAACTGGTGGAGGGGCGTTTCCCCAACTGGCGACGGGTCATTCCGGAACAAAACATCCACCACCTCGACACCGACAAGGAGGTTCTCCTGGGCGTTGTGCGGCGCATGTCGGTTCTATCCCATGAAAAATCACGCAGCATCCACATGGAGGTTCGCCCCAACGGTCTGCGGGTCACCACCAGCAATCCGGAACAGGAAGATGCCAACGAAGAGATGGACTCCACCGGCACTACCTACACTGGACCCGATCTCGATCTGGGATTCAATGCCAAATACCTCCAGGAGATCCTCTCCTGTATGGATGGTGAGACAGTCCGCTTTCACCTTCTCAATGACGATGCCTCCGTCCTGGTCACCAGCGTCGAACGGGGGCATTTTCTTTTTGTCCTCATGCCGATGCGCGTCTGAAAAAGAGACACCGTTCTGGTGGGGTCCGGGGCAAAGCCCCGACAGTCTTTCCTTGGGGTCTCGAACCTGATGCATCTGGCTGCGTTGCGTATTCAGGATTTTCGCAATATCGCTCGGGCCGAGCTGGAGTTCAGCATGGGTTTGAACCTGCTGATTGGTGACAATGGCCAAGGCAAAAGCAATTTTTTGGAGGCGGTAGGTCTGTTGGCCACAGGGCGATCCTTTCGTCATGCCCCATCCCCGAGTTTGCGTCGCCATGGGCAACCCTGCTTTTGTCTGGAGGGGCGGACCTGGGCGGGAGATTTGAGGCATCATATCGAATTTAAAGGGTATCATGATCGGCAAACGGCCAGGCTCAATGGCAAACCGATGACTGCGGCCTCGGCCATGGGCCGGGCCTTGGCGGCGGTGATCGTCACCCCGGAAACTTTGCGTTTGGTGCAGGGCGGTCCAACGGAGCGCCGCGCCTATCTGGATTGGTTGGTCTTTTCCCGGCAACGCGAGCATGCTCCCCTGATGCGCGACTATCGCCTGGCCCTGCGTGCCCGGAATGTGTTGCTGCAACGTGCCGTTCACAACAGCGCGGAGTTGGACGCCTGGGAGGATCGCCTGGCTGTTCTGGGGGCGCGTGTGACCCTGAATCGCCGTACTGTCCTGGACCACCTTGCCACGCGCCTGACCCCCTTCCTCCAGGCATTGGCCGTTGCCGACACCCATTTTACGGCCCATCTGAGTTGCCAATTGGACCGGTGTGCCGCCTCCTGGGCCACACAGGAGGAGGCTGCTGACCTGTACCGGCAACTTTTGATCAAAAGTCGTGAAAAGGACCGGGTTCCCGGCCTGACGACCGTAGGCCCCCATCGTGATGACCTGCTGTTGCGTCTGGATGGGCGTTCGTTGGCCAAATTTGGTTCCCAGGGTCAACAAAAACGTTTTGTCCTGGCACTCAAACTGGCGGAGGCGGAACTGCTGCGCGAGACCTTGGCGGAGTCCCCCATTTTTTTGCTGGACGACCCGGCTGCCGAGTTGGATCGGGTGGGTTTTGCGCTTTTTGTGGGTGTCTTGGCCGAGCAGGCGTGTCAATTGTTGCTGACGTCTTGTCACACCGGTGATATCGCCTGGCCGAGGGGGGATATGGCGACGTTTGGGGTACGGGGTGGGTGTTTTGAAGTGATTTGAAAGACGCAGAAAAAAATTATTGAAAGACTGGGATGGAGGTCCAGGAGGAAGGGCTGCGCCCTTCCCCCTGGCGGGGTTTGGGGCAGCGCCC
>JADGBZ010000108.1 GCA_015231175.1 Magnetococcales bacterium
ATGACCCCCCCGGGGAGATGATCGCTTTGGCTATCGTCACAGTCCTGGATTGGATTCGTCTTGATTTGGCATCCCTCTCCATCCGCTTCGATACCTGGTTTTCGGAACGCTCTCTGCACACCCAGGGCATGATTCCTGGAATCATTGGGCGTTTAGCAGAGAAAGATTTGATCTATCAGGGGATATTGGAACCTCCCAAGGGAAAGCTGCCCGAAGAGCGGGAAGCCAGGCCGCAGCATCTGTTTCGTTCCACCCGCTTCGGTGATGAGGTCGATCGCCCGCTACAAAAATCGGATGGCAGCTATACCTACTTTGCTGCTGATATCGCCTACCATGCCGACAAGGCCGGACGCGGTTTTGACCAGTTGATCGATGTGTGGGGGGCCGACCATGGCGGGTATGTCAAACGGGTCCAGGCGGCCTTGGAGGCTTTGACTGGTCGCAAGGGTCTTCTGGATGTGCAGTTGGTGCAGATGGTCAATCTGACCCGGGGTGGCAAACCAGTGCGCATGTCCAAACGTGCGGGCACCTTCGTTACGCTGCGGGAAGTGGTGGATGAGGTGGGGTCCGATGCCGTGCGGTTCTGGTTTTTGACCCGTTCCAGCAATGCCCGCCTTGATTTTGACCTGGATCTGGCCGTGACCCGAAGCAACGACAACCCGGTTTTCTACGTCCAGTATGCCCACGCCCGGGTCTGTTCCCTTTTCCGTCAATTGGCAGAGAAGGGACTCTCCTCCCGCGAGTGTGATCTGCAACGGTTGGAATTACCGGCTGAAATGGATTTGCTGCGCTTGATGAGCCATTTTCCCGAGTTGATCGAAGGGGCGGCACTGGCCCACGAGCCACACCGGTTGGCCTACTATTTGTTGGATCTGGCTGCTCTCTTTCACAATTATTATAACGCGGTGCGTATCTTGGAAGCGGAGGATGGCCAACGAGGCGCTCGCCTCCAACTGGTTGCGGCTGTTCGTCAGGTCATCGCCAATGGATTGGGTCTGTTGGGGGTCTCGGCACCAGAAAAAATGTAATATTTGCGGTAACTATTCACCACCCAACCACGAATCGGGGTCCAGGGGGCTGGCTCCCTGGCAGGTCCAGGACAGAGTCCTGGTGGGGTTCGGGGCGAAGCCCTGACAAAGGCTTTCATATCCAGGCTTTTTTTGAAAGGGTGCTGAATAGTTACTATTTGCGTTGGCAGGGCGCCAAAGGGTGGTGCCATCAGGGGAGAGACGGTAACCGTTGGGGGAAGATTTCAAGAGGCGAAAATTCGGTCCGTATTTTGCTAAACAAGAGAGCAATTCGGTCCGGTTTTGATCTGACGCTTTTTTCCCACAGGCTCAAGAGCATGGCCCCACGTTATCCCACATCTCCGCACTATCGGCGCCACCGTCCACAGGGACAACTCTCCCCGGCGGCTGCCGGAGTGGTCGGTGTTTTGGCGGTTGGGGGTGTTCTCTACAGTCTGAGTTCTGACGGTCGTAGCGCCGAGAGGATTCAGGGCGGTAGTGCCCAGGTTACCGCAGCGGAAATGGATGCTCCCGCTGTTGTGGCGCCGTCGGTTGTTGGCTTGCCGAAAGATGCCAAAGGACAGGGAGTGCCTGGCAAAAAGGGTGTGGTCACGCTCCCCTTGGCCGGTGGTGGTCATGGCCTGTTGCCGGGCAACTCTCCTGGGCAGGGGAATGTTCTTCCGCACACGGCGCTGAACACTTCCGGAAACTCGACCAACTCCGCTGCCTTTCCGACTCAGGCAACGGGGCCGTTTGGCTCCGTCAAGGAGTTTATCAAGGGGGCCATACAGGCCTCGCGGGAGAGGGGGGAAGCGCACGCGGCCAAAGAGTCTGCACGGAAATCCCACGAGAAAGAGTCGGAGGTTGAGGATGATGTGGACCAACCCGAGGCCCAACCTCCCGAAGATAAGCTGGTTCTGACATTTTACAGTGATCTGAAAAAACAGACTGTGGTGCTGCCTAACTTTCCAGAAGGCGCCCCTTCCCCCCGTTTTCCACATACCCCTGCTGCGCCGTTCGGAACGCCTCATTCGGTTTTGGGCTCACCCCCCGCTCAAGCTGTGGCATATATCCAGGCGTCTCGTTCCACGCCTTGGCAACAACCTTTAGGTTCCCTGGCCAAGAGTGGCGCACAGCAGAGTGTCGTTACCCGGGCCGGGCAGGGGAGTTCAATCTCCTGGTCAAACAGCGAAATTCCGACCATGCATGTTGCCCAAGCCTCTGTTGGGCCAGTCGATGATGCGCCGCGGGTGGCAGAGGTTCGCCCGGGTTCCGTGCCTGCGACCGGGGCGCTTCGGACACCAGCCGCTACACCTATTCCAGTGGTCGCTGGTGTTGCAGGTTCACCCCCGCGTGTGGGAAACCCATCATCCCCGGAACGGTCGATGGTCTCCGGTCAACCCTCCAAACATGCCCGGGCTGCCCGCATGGATGATGGTTCTTTCATGGTTCCCCTGGGAGATTATCCTGACTTTACCCGCGCAGCCCGGATGACCAACCGTCTCCAGGCAAAAGGGGTTCCGGCCCAGGTCGTGCGCCTGACGGGTAACGTGGATTCCATGTTTCGTGTTGGAATTGGTCCATTCCCCTCGGAAGGTGATGCCGAACGGGCCGCCCAACAGTGGCAGCACTCTCTCTGATTCCATCCTGATCACCACCTGGTAACGCATCGGGATCCAGGAATCTGGCCTCCCTGGCAGGGCCTCGGACGATGTTCTGCGCGTTTCGCATCCTTGCTGGATGCCCGTTTGAACAGGCCTGTTGCACAGGTCTGCCTACCTTTTGAGCAGGCCTGTTGCACAGGTCTGCCCACCACCTTCGTTCACTTCCCTTTTCTAAAAAACTCACTGAGAATGTCGGTGTCATCCCGCTTTTGTCGAGATGCACCTTTGCGTCTTCCCGGGAATGCTTCTGTATGTAAAAATATTTTTTCAGTAAATTTTATTTGTCTTTTAGTTTAACTGTATGAGTTTAAAGTTTAAATGTGAATTGATAGACGCAAGTCAAAGATGTTTTCCTGAAACACGGGTCATGAGTGGTGGAAAATTTCTATATCATGTTGTATTTTTGTTTAAAATTAACTTTGCATGCGATTTGCATTCACCCTTGAGGAACAGGCAGCCACAACCATGCGCAAAACAACCACTCAATCGCCAGTGGGATCTCCGGATAACCAAAAAAGTGTTGTCAGGCGGCGCATGCAACCAAGACGTTCGGTAGGGGAGTGGGCCATGAATCTTCTGAACAACATCCAAGAATGGAATGAGCTGGAAAGCCAGGAGAACATGGAACGTCAAGCACCCAAAACAGAAAAAACCAGGTCGACTGCCTTGCCTGAGGGAATGTTGGATACGGGCGGCCTGATGTTGGCTCTGGAATCGCGACTGATGTACGACGGCTCGGGCCTATTGTCGGCGTTGGTATCGGGTGATCATGACGCCCCCCAACAGGATTTGCACCAAGATCCCAGCCCCGTGGCTGACCATTGTCCCGGGATAGGTTCGGCGGAGGCCATGGGGAGCGATCCGGCTATCCGAGAGGTGGTGTTCGTGGATGCAGCCGTTCCGGACGCAACCTTTTTTGTGGGGAAGTTTGCCGCCCATACAGAGGTGGTGATTCTTGATCCAGACCAGAATGCTGTCGAGCAGATCACCAGGGAGTTGTCCAACCACAACAATCTGAGTGCCATTCATCTGATTGCGCATGGCAGTCCCGGTCAGATCGATTTGACCGGATCGCCTCTCTCCATGACAACCCTGAATGACTATGCCCCGGAGTTGTCACATTGGTCAGCGGCCATGGCCCCCGGGGCCGATTTCATGATCTACGGTTGCGATGTGGGGGCTACGCCACAAGGTCAGGCATTGCTGCAAGATTTGGCCACTCTGACCGGGACGGATGTGGCGGCCTCTACAGACCTGACAGGGCCGGTGGCCAAAGGTGGTGACTGGAATTTGGAGAGCAGTTGTGGCTCCATCGAAACCACCTCCCTGGGAGAGAGGGGGAGCATCGACGCCTACGGGTATGTGTTGGCACCACCCAGTGTGACCGGGGCAGGGAATTTGCCGGTGTTGGAGGGGGCCGGTCCATCCGCTTTGACCCCCGCCTTGCTGGTGACCGACCCGGATAGCGCCCAGTTGGCCAGCGCCCAGGTCGTCATCACAGGCAGTTACGTGAATGGGGAGGATGTTCTTGCCTTTATCGATACGGGCAACATAACAGGGAACTGGAATCCGGCGACCGGTACCCTGACCTTGACGGGTAACGATACGGTTGCGGCCTACCAGGCTGCCCTGCGGAGCGTGACGTACCAAAACCTGGGAGGCGACAGCCCGACCGGTGGTGTCCGCACTATCGCGGTGACGGTCAATGACGGCGGGGTGAACAGCGCTCCGAACCCGGGTTCGATTACCGTAACGCCGGTCAACGACCCGTCCGCCGTGACCGCCGGCGCCAACTGGACCTATACGGAGAGTGATCCGGCCACGGTCGTTGATCCCGGTCTGACAGTGACCGATCTGGACAACACCACCCTGACCGGGGCAACAGTGAGCATCACGGCCAATTATCGCAACGGCAAGGATGTTCTCTCCTTTACGCCGGTGGGTGCCATCACGGGGGTCTGGAATGCGGCTACGGGCACCCTGACCCTCTCCGGGGCCGATACCGTGGCCAACTACCAGACGGCCCTGCGTTCCGTCACATATCAGAATACCAGTGACGATCCCAACCTGGCAGCCGGTACGGCGACACTCTCCCGGACCATCAGCTTTCGGGCGAATGACGGGAGTGGGTT
The DNA here is from genome assembly GCA_015231175.1 of Magnetococcales bacterium. NCBI lineage: Bacteria > Pseudomonadati > Pseudomonadota > Magnetococcia > Magnetococcales > Magnetococcales bacterium. The sequence goes on from JADGBZ010000108.1 coordinate 4,804, forward strand.
GAGTGCGGCATCGACCGCGACCGTGGTGGTGCAGCCGGCCAATGATGCACCAGTCTTGACGGTCACCAACCCCTACCTCGCCAGTATCACCCGGGCTGTGACAGTCGATCCGGTGGCTAATACCGGAGTCACGGTTGGTTCTTTTCTCGCGGGTACCGTCGCGGATGCCGATGCGACCGGGGTTTTGACCGGGATTGCCATCCACCAGAAGAACAATGGCCGCGGACCGGGATGGGAGTACTCCGTGGATGGGGGAGCAACCTGGGCGACGTTCGGGGTCGTGAACAATAGCAACGCCTTGCTGTTGCGCAGCACGGATCTTGTTCGCTATGTCTCGGATGGTACGGATGACGACAGCGCCACGTTCGATTTCTATGCCTGGGATCAGACTGCCGGAACTGCCGGAACGAAGGTGAGTGCGACGACGCGGGGTGGTGAGACCGGGTTCAGTCCTCTGGACAGCCAGGCGACCATCCAGGTCAATGCAGCGCCGACGGTTGTGCCCATCGCGCCCGTCATGCCGACCATCACGGAGGACCAGACAGCCACCGGTGGCCGGACCGTCTCCAGCATCGTCGGTGCCTCCATCAGTGATATCGATGGCGGCGCTGTGGAGGGCATTGCCGTCTACGCAGCGGCCACGGATACCGGAAGATGGCAATATTCGACCAATGGGGGTGGCTCCTGGTCCAACATGGGGGCAGTCTCCCCGACCCAGGCAAGGTTGTTGCGGTCGAACGACCTGGTCCGTTTTGTTCCGGACGCCAAAAACCCCCCCAACCTCCCCTCCGCGCAAGCCCAATTCAGCTACTATGCCTGGGATCGGACGTTGTACACCCAAGGCGCGTTGGCCAATGTGACGGTTCGGGGCAACGCCACGCCCTTCAGCCTCGTTGGCGACACGGCCACACAAGCAGTCACAGCCATCAACGATGCACCAACCCTGACGGCCATTGCGCCAAGCCTGCCGGCAATCACCCATGGTGACACGACCAATACGGGAACCGATATGGCCACGTTGGTGGGGGCTTCCATTGCGGATGTGGACCTGACGCCAGCCCCGGTGCAAGGGGTTGCCGTGACAGCGGTGGCCAACGCGGGGGGTGGGGGGTTTTGGGAATACTCCCTGGATGGAGGGACTACCTGGAGTGCCGTGGGCGCCGTCTCCAATGCGGCATCGTTGTTGTTGCGCGCCACGGATCGCATACGCTACCAGCCAGATACATTGCCGGGTACCGGTCAGGCCAGCATCACCTACCGGGCCTGGGATCAGACCGGCGCCACGGCAGGCGCGGAAGGGTCAAAGGTCAATACGACAGCCAATGGCGGGACGACGCCGTTCAGCGTGGCTACGGATAGTGCAGACATCCAGATCAACTATGCCCCGGTTCTGACACCGTACAATCCCGCCTTGACCACCATCACCGAAGACCAGACAGCCAGTGCGGGCAACACAGTTACTTCCCTCATCGGGGCGTCCATCACCGATCAGGATGCCGGGGCCGCCAAAGGGATCGCTCTGTATGCCACTACCGGCAACAACGGCACATGGCAATACAATACCGGTGGCGGTTGGATCAACGTAGGCGCCGTGGCCGGGAACAATGCCCTGCTGCTGCGGAGCACGGATCAGATCCGTTTTGTGCCGGATGCCATGAATCCGCCTACCGTAGCTGCCACCGTAAGTTACTACGCTTGGGACCAGGCCCTCCATGTCGCCGGCGCCAAGGTCAATGCCACGACCCGGGGTGGCGCCACGCCATTCAGTCTCGCCGGGGATACGGCTTCCCTGACCGTCACCGCCGTCAACGATGCGCCGGTTCTGGCTCCCATCGCGCCGACGCTGACCACCATCAACGAAAACGCTACTGCCAACGCCGGGCAGCTGGTCTCTTCCATCCTGGGCGCTTCGGTTTCCGACGTGGACTACGGTGCTGTGGAGGGGATCGCCATCACCGGTCTGAACTCCGGCAATGGCACATGGCAATACAACACCGGTACCGGTTGGACAGATGTTGGAGCGGTCTCGGCCACTTCGGCCTTGCTTCTGCGGAGTACGGACAGTGTTCGTTTTGTTCCGGACGGCCAAAATGCCACTACAGGCACCTTGACCTACCGCGCCTGGGATCAATCGTCCGGGGCGGCGGGCAGCAAGGTCGATGCCTCGACGATCACTGGTGGCGTCACGGCCTTCAGCGCATCGACCGATACGGCCACCATCACGGTCACCGCTGTCAACGATGCGCCGGTTCTGGTCGCCATCGCCCCCACCTTGAACGCCATCACCGAGGATGCCACGGCCAACGCCGGCCAGACCGTGGCCACGATCCTGGGCGCTTCGGTGACGGATATTGACACCGGAGCCGTAAGTGGCATCGCCATCACCGCTCTGGCCTCGGGGAGTGGCACTTGGCAATACAATACCGGTGCCGGTTGGAACAATGTAGGTGTGGTTTCCAACGCATCGTCCTTGTTGTTGCGGAGCACGGACAGCATCCGCTTTGTGCCGAATGCCGAAAATGCCGATGTCGCCACCTTCACCTATCGCGCCTGGGACCGGACATCCGGAGCGACCGGGACCAAGGTAAACACGGGTGTCAATGGTGGCACGACCGCCTTCAGCTCCGTCACGGATACGGCCTCCATCACCGTCACCTCTCTCAATGATGCCCCGGTCTTGACCGCCACATCGCCATCCCTGATCGCCTTGACGGAAGATGCCATGGCCAACGCCGGACAAAGCGTAGCCAGCTTCCTGGGTATGTCCGTCACCGATGTGGATAACGGGGCCGTCAGTGGGATCGCCATTACCTCCCTGAACTCCGGCAACGGCACCTGGCAGTACGATGTCGGCTCCGGCTGGACCAACATTGGTGTGGTCTCCGCGACCTCCGCTTTGCTGTTGCGCAGTACGGACACCATCCGCTTCGTTCCAGACGGCGGCAATGCCACCACCGGCACCCTGACCTATCGTGCCTGGGATCAAACGTCTGGGGTGGCAGGGAACAAGGTGGACGCATCCACCACGGGCGGCACCTCGGCTTTCAGTGTGGCGACCGATACGGCGACCGTACTGGTCGGCTCGCTCAACGATGCGCCAGTTTTGACGCCCATGGCACCGGCTTTGAACGCCATCGACGAGGATGCCACCGCCCCTGCCGGGCAGACCGTGGCCAGCTTCCTGGGCGCTTCGGTGACCGATACCGATACCGGCGCCGTGCAAGGCGTGGCCATCACCTCGTTGGTCTCCGGCCAGGGCACATGGCAATACAATATCGGCGCCGGCTGGGTCAATGTCGGGGTTGTCTCGGCGACCTCGTCCCTGCTCCTGCGCAGCACCGACAGCGTGCGCTTTATCCCGGATGGCGAGAATGCCGACAGTGTAAGCCTGACCTATCGCGCCTGGGATCGGACTTCCGGCGCGGCGGGCAGCAAGGTGGATGCTTCGACCACCACGGGGGGAACCTCGGCTTTCAGCACGGCGACCGATACCGCCACCCTTGCGGTAACCGCCGTCAATGATGCGCCGGTCCTGGCCGCCGCTGCCCCGACTCTGACCAGCGTGACGGAGGATGATACGGCCCATGCCGGGCAGACCGTGGCCA